>CABSEO010000081.1 GCA_902476665.1 uncultured Emergencia sp. | reverse complement strand
CCTGAAAAAAGGCACGGCGTTATCCAGAAAACAGGGGGACGTCGTGCTTTTTTTCAGTTTTCCAATTCTGATATCATGCGGCTGATGCGATCCTGTCTGTAATGATAGGATTCTCTGACAAAATCCATCAGTGTGATTCCGTCTTCTTCCAGTTCTGACATTTCTCTGTCAGCAATGAGCCGGCCCTGATGCAGAAGCAGAGCTCTGCTGATAAAGCTGTCTACTTCTTCCAGGAGATGGGTGGACAGGATCACAGTCTCTGATGGTTCCAGAATGCCCAGAAGCACTTTATAAAAATCTTCCCGGTTGAACACATCATTTCCTGAGAAGGGTTCATCCATCAGTATATAGTCGGCGCCCTGACAAAGAGCCAGGACTACTTCGAACTGATTCTGCTGTCCGGCCGAAAAATGTCTGAGGGGGATATTGTTTTTCAGCCCGAAGAAATCCATCAGTGCTATATAACGTTTCTTTCGAAAATCAGGAAAAAGCATCTGATAAAATTCCATATGGCTTCTCGGGGTCAGGTTTGGGAAAAAAGAATGCTCCACGGTAGCAAAGGAGATGCGGCCGATATTATTCGTGCTGATAGGTTTGCCATCAAGGGTGATTGAACCCTGAAACCGATGAAATCCCAAAATACTTTTCATGAAAGTTGTTTTACCTGCACCGTTTTCTCCAAACAGACCTATGATTTCTCCCTGAGGAATCTGCAGAGAAATATCTTCCAGCGCCTGTCTGTTTCCGAATTTTTTACTTAAATTTTTAATTTCAATCATAATATTCCTCCCTGACTCCAGAGCTTGTGCCACTGATCCGGCGTCAAAGCGGCGTCCGGCGTGAGCAGGTGATAAATCCCAAAGAAAAACAGCATGGTGACAAAGGCTGAAAATCCGGTCAAAAGCAGTACGGCAGCAGGCACAGTCACGCATCTTTTATGCAGTTCTCCTCGTCTGGGCAGACGGCGCATCAGGTAAATGCTTTTACTGCCCTGATAATGATAGCGGTAATGAAGCACTGTCTGAGGAATGCACCAAATCATGAGGATGAAAAATCCCAGCAGGCAACCGTGAAAAATATGGACAAAATCGGTCATTTGTGCGCCTTCCAACAGTATTTTCGGCACGGAGTCCGGAACATACAGTTTCTCCAGATTCCGGGAAAAACGGGTGCCGAAAGTAAACGTGCTATACAGAAAACTGAAAATAAGTCCCGCTATATCCCACAGAATTTCCTGCTGCCAGGCAAAGCCGGGAGGGAAAAAACCGGAAAGCACCAGATGCGCACATTTTTTCAATGAAATGCTGTTTATTTCTTTCGCGGGTCTCTGCATCATGATGAAGACCTCCTTCTGATAATCATGGAATTTTCCTCCCAGCGATTCTGAATCACACTGCTGCCTCCTTCGGCAATTGTATCACTCTGCAGGCTGAACCGGTAAAATCCTTCGTAAAGGGTACCGGTCTCATTGCATATCAGAAGATAGTGATTGATGGGCTTTTCTTCGGCGTCTGACACGGCGGTAATGACAGCTGTATCGCCTTTCAGCAGAAGTCCGGCAGGTTTTAGTCCGCCGCAGGAGAAATTTCCGAACAGAGCCCGATATACTTTATCTTTTTTGCGGATCAGAGCGAAACTTCCTTTGTCGGTAAACAGCAGGAGAGACTGATTAAAAAATCGGCAGCTGCTCAGTCTGCTCCCGGAAATATTCCGATTCATGCGCAAACTTTGCTTCAGCTTCATAGTTTTTGTGTCGATAAAGTTGACGATTGTATTTTCATGTTCTTTAGCAATGACTATCAGTTCCCGGTTGTCTGGATATTCCATAAGCTTTAACACTTCAGCGTCTTCTTTCATGGGATAGATCAGGCGTGCGCCACTCATATTCAAACGGTAATACAGCCTTTTTCCGTTTTCGCTCTGCGCCTCATAAGGAATGAAATGAATGCCGCAAAGCTTTTCAGGAAGTACCAGTTCCGCATCTGCATCTGCATCATTCGGACCGTCTTGCGTCGGCAGGGTTACCGACACGTAGATACCGTCTTTTCCGAAAGTTCCCTGACTGTCGAATTTGCAGCGGTTTTTATCAGAAAGAGAAACAGAGACAATTTCACCAGCTTTGTTTTTTTCAACTTCCACTGAAAATTTACAGTCTTTAGGTGCGGGAACGGAAAAGTGGGAGAAGTCATTTCGCTTGCCTGAGCGATCTGTGTTCATCTGTGTTGCCTTTATACTGTCTTCTACAGCAAATTCTACAGGAAGATTTTTGGCATAATCCCTGAGAGAGAACTCTTTTCGGCAGGTTTTTCCGGATCCGGTGTCCGCTGCGGCAGCTTCCAGAGCCTTGGCAAGAAACGGATAGTCATTGACGGCCTCTGCCATGGTAAAATAGGTTCCATCAATGGGGCGCACGGCCAGACGGACATAAGGTTCGGGACTTTCCACAGAATCTGATAGCAGTATCTTCTTGTGGAATTCAGCTTTGACCACGGGATTTTCACCGTTTTGTAGGGCGTAGGAGACAGTCCACCTGTTATCGGAAACCATATTGTCTGCTGCGCTGAATTCTACGGACAGACCTTCTGCATAAGCCGGATCTCCGGCAATTCTTTCTTCAGTGATCTTAATGTTACTGCTCTGACTTTTCACTGTAAGAAAAATGCCTGCTATCAGAAAAATAGACAGCACAGTAATGAACCCGGTCAGAATTGCAGCCTTACGCATAATTTTCACCTCCCGGCACTGTGTCAACGGAATTCTTCTCTTCAAAGTCGTCTTCTTCTGTTTTTCTGAACAGTCTGAAGATCAGGAACGCGAGGCATAGGGTATAACCAAGGATGCTTATAAAGAGCAGGGAATAACTTGTTTCTCTCAGCCAGAAGATCACGAGCATAAGCAGCGCAGATACAGCCCAGTTCTTATGCTGAAGCGTCACACCCGTTCCCGCTGTAAGACTGACACAGGCCAGCGCCAGAATGTTTCTCAGTATGAACAGGGGCTGAAAAACCGGCAGGATAGCCATGATCAGGGGACAGCGGACAAAGGTCAGAAAGACAGTATGTATACCGGTACTGTTTTGGTACCGGAATTGGGATATCTGACAGAAGACAAAGAACAGTACAGTCTGTACGGCAATGACAGACAGCAGTATGCAAAAGCTGTAAAGACTGCAGGCTGTGGTGATTTGGCGGCGGGTTGCGGGAAGCCTTTTCAGTGTATAGAAGCAGTTGCTCCCTTTAAGGGAAAAGGGAACTGCCAGAATTTGCGCTATTATTAAAAAGCCCACTTCCACTGTGAAATAAAAAAACCAGTGCTCCAGAATTTTTTCTAACCCCATGGCCGGACTCTGCTTTTCCATCATGTAAAAGAAGAACCCTGACTCCAGCGCTGCCATGGCACAAGTGATCCCCGCACATCTGAGCAATGTGGTTCTTGCCATCAGAGCAAACACAGAGCTATAGCTTCTCATCTGTCATCCTCCTTCCAGACTGCCTCAATTAAGGCAACGGTATCTTCACGGGACATTCCCATCTGCTTCATATTCTCCACCAGGGCTGCTGCCGCTTCGGAGATCAATCTACGACGGATTGAGGCTTTCTGCTTTTCATCTACAGTGATCAGGCTTTTGGAACCGCTGCGGGACTCTATGACGCCCCGCTCTTCCAGAATGCGGCAGGCCTTCTGCACGGTATTGGGATTAATGCCGAGAAAGGCAGATAGAATTCTTCTGGACGGCAGTTCATCTCCGTCTTTTATGATGTCCGCAGCAATCCCTCGCTCGATAAAGTCAATGATCTGCAGATAAACGGGACTTCCGTCCCGGATTCTGAAATCTACAAAAGATATCAACAAGCCGTCTCCTTTCTGTCAGAACAGAACTGTATTACAAGAGTAATACGATCCCTTTTACTGTATTATATTTGTAATACAGTTTGCTGTCAACCGGATTCTTCCGAAAGACAGAAAATTTTAACCGCACCGGGATACTTTACACAGGCTTTTGGAAGTGGTATCATGAAAATAGTTATGGGAATCGGGAGGAAACAGTTATTATGGAATATTTTATCAGTCATATCGGATATATTCTCATTGCAGGGGTTATTTTGGGTGTACTGGCATTTTCAGCGGTGTTTTTCGCTGAAAAAAGTGCACAGATGAATGAAAATGAAGAGCGGGAATTTGTGAGCACTGGAGAGACAGGATGCGGTTTCAACTGCAGCAGCTGCATGCGGTTTGACAGCTGCAGCAAGGAAGGAAAGAAAGACAGGTAATTTTTTAGTCTGAGAACAGGAAAGAGGCCGGCAGATAGCCGGTTTTTTCTATTTTTGAAAAAAATTAAAGTTTTCTCTTGACTTTATACTTTAATGTGTTAATATGATAAAGTGTGAAAGGAAAGGAGCCGAAAAAGATATGAGAATCAGCAGAAACCTGATGAAAAATGAAGAGATCGCTACCTTTGAGCTGAGAAATCTGTATCAGAAATACGGCTACAGACAGTTCAAGATGGGCAAATTTGAGGAATACGATCTGTACGTGAGAAATAAGGATTTTCTTGAAGCAGACAGTATCATCACTTTTAATGACAATGGCAGACTTATGGCACTGAAGCCGGATCTGACTCTCTCTATTATTAAAAACTACCATCATACCCACGGGTATGTGGAGAAGATTTATTATAGTGAGAATATTTATCGTGCTTCTAAATCAGCACATACCTATAAAGAAATTCTGCAGACCGGACTGGAATGCATGGGAGATATCGATCTGTACCACGTCTGTGAGGTAACGGCTCTTGCAGCGAAAAGTCTGGCAGCGATTAGTCCCAGCTATGTTCTGGAGATTTCTCATATGGGGCTTCTGGAAGCGGTGATGCAGCCTTTTGAGGATGCTTTGAAAAAACAGATTCTGACCTGCATCGGACAGAAGAATCTTCATGAGATTCAGAAACTCTGCAGTGAGCATGATATAGATGAACAAGTATATAGGTCCATTGAATTGCTGGTATCCACCTACGGCAACTGGCGGAAAGTCTTATCTGTCCTAAAAAAGGCGGGCTTTACCGGGAAGGCGAAAGAGACGGTGGAAGAACTGGAAACCGTCTGCAGTATACTGGCGGCAAACCGGCTGGCAAAAAATATCAATATTGATTTTTCCATAGTCAACGATATGTCTTATTACAGCGGAATACTGTATAAAGGGTTTGTAAAAGGAATTCCAAGCAGTATTCTGTCCGGCGGCCGGTATGACGGCCTGATGGAGCGAATGGGAAAAAAGGCTGGAGCCATTGGCTTTGCCGTATATCTGGATTCTTTGGACCGTCTCGATGTCAGTGAAAAGGAATTTGACTTCGATGTGGTCTTTCTTTATGAAGACAATGACGATCTGCGTCTTGTGATGCAGGAGGCGAGAACTATGAGAGAAGCAGGAGAGAGCGTGCTGGTGGAGAGAACTTTGCCGTCGGGCATTTCCTGCAGAAAACTGATTAGGCTGGAAGATGGGGAGGTAACAATCCTTGAAAGAAATGATTAACGTGGCTCTGCCGAAAGGCAGATTGGGGAAAAAGGTTTATGACATGTTTGAACAGGCAGGATTCCCTTGTCCCGCCATAAAAGAAGACAATCGAAAACTGATTTTTGAAAATCAGGAGGCAGGAGTCCGTTATTTCTGGGTAAAACCCTCGGATGTGACGATTTATGTGGAGCGGGGAGCGGCAGATATCGGTGTGGCCGGCAAAGACATTCTGCTGGAATATAATCCTGACGTTTATGAGCTTTTGGATCTGAATCTGGGAAAATGCAAAATGGCGGTGGCGGCAAAGGCCGGTTTTCGTGACAAAACAGAAAGAACACTGAAAGTGGCTACAAAGGTCCCTAATATTGCAAAATGTTTTTACGAAAAAGAAAGCCGTGACATTGACATCATCAAGCTGAACGGCTCCATTGAAATCGCGCCGATTTTGGGACTTTCCGACGTTATTGTGGATATTGTGGAAACGGGAAAGACTCTGAAAGAAAACAATCTTGAAGTAGTTGACACTATCGTGCCTATCAGTGCGAGACTCATCGCTAATAAAGCGGGTTTTCAGTTCAAAACCCAGGCAGTGGAAATGTTGAGAGACAGTCTGGCACAGCAGGTATCATCGGATATGGAACAGGGAAAATAAAAGAGGATAGTTATGAGTAAATTTTTAAGCAGACAATATAGAAGGCTGACTCCATATACTCCGGGAGAGCAGCCCAAAGATCAGAATCTGATTAAACTGAATACCAATGAGTCTCCTTATCCGCCTGGTCCGGAGACTCTGGCGGCACTGCAGAAGAAGGAACTGGAAAAACTGCGGTTATATCAGGATCCGGACTCTTCAGAGCTGAAGGAAGCCATTGCGGGACTTTACAGAGTGCAAAAGGAGAACATCTTTGCGGCCAACGGGTCTGATGAGATTCTGAATTTTGCCTTTATGGCCTTTGCAGGAGAAGGCGGAAAGGTATATTTTCCTGAGATCTCCTATGGATTTTATCAGGTTTTTGCAGAACTACATCATACGGATTACCGCATGATCCCTCTGACAGAGGATTTTTCCATTGAGCCGGCGGATTATGTCTGCAGAGACGGCATGATTGTCATTGCAAATCCTAATGCGCCGACAGGCAAAGCTCTTCCGCTTTATCGGATCGAGGACATCATTCGGACAAATCCGGATCAGGTAGTGGTTGTCGATGAGGCTTATGTGGATTTTGGATCTGAAAGCGCGATATCGTTGATTCACAAATACGAAAACCTGCTGGTGGTGCAGACCTTTTCAAAATCCAGAAGCATGGCAGGGGGAAGACTGGGCTTTGCTGCCGCATCCCCTGCACTGATCAGCGATTTGGAGAGGATCAAGTTTTCCACCAATCCGTACAATGTGAACCGTCTGACGGCGGCTCTGGGAATTGCGGCTGTCAGGGAAAACAGCTACTACATGGAAAACTGCAGGAGGATTATCAGGACAAGAGAATATACTGCTGAAAAACTTTCTGAGATGGGATTTTCAGTACTTCCGTCCGCTGCGAATTTTCTTTTTGCCAAAAGCGGCAGTATCGGCGGAAGAGAACTTTATGAAAGGCTCAGAGAACGAGGCATTCTTGTTCGTCATTTTGACAAAGAACAGATCAGAGACTATAATCGAATTACCATCGGCACAGAAGAGGAGATGAAACAGTTTCTGACGACTGTGAAAGAGATTTTGAAAGAAGCTGCGTTATAGAGATATGGAGGAAGAATATGAGAACCGCTGAAATCAACAGAAAAACAGCAGAGACAGAAATCAGGCTGAAACTGAATCTTGACGGAAGAGGAGAAAGCCGGGCAGATACCGGATGCGGATTTATGGATCATATGCTGACCCTCTTTGCAAGACACGGGCGGTTTGATCTGGAGATATTCTGCAAGGGCGACACTTATGTGGATGATCACCATACTGTGGAAGATATGGGAATTGCTCTGGGAGAGGCCTTTGCACAGGCGCTGGGCGACAAAAGAGGTATCTGCCGATACGGTTACATGATTCTGCCTATGGATGAGACGCTGATGCTCTGTGCTGCGGATATTTCCGGCAGAGACTATCTGGGATTTCAGGCTGATATCCCTGCTGCTAAGATGGGTAATTTTGATACAGAGCTTGTAAAGGAATTTTTTCTGGGATTTGTGAGAAAGGCCGGAGTGACCCTCCATATCAGAGAATTGGCCGGAGAAAATTCTCACCATATTATTGAAGCCATGTTCAAGGCCTTTGGAAGAACCATGGCGCAGGCAGTAAAAATTGAGGAAGGGTATCAGGACGAAATTCCTTCAACGAAAGGAATCTTATAGGTGAAGCTATGATTGCGATAATCGATTACGGTGTAGGAAAT
>CABSEO010000080.1 GCA_902476665.1 uncultured Emergencia sp. | reverse complement strand
CGTTGCAGGCCCCACATAGTAAATTATACTGTCCTTCACATCAATAGGCAGTTCTTTCCCCTGCTGCAGAAGTTCTACAAGACGCTTGTGAGCGGCGTCTCTGCCTGTATAAATCACTCCGCTGATCAAAACATTATCTCCACAGGAAAGTTCTCTGGCCTTTTCTTCTGTCAGCGGCATGGTAATTTTCTTTTCCATAATCTTTGCACCTCGTCTTTATAATACTACTGTTTTATGTCTCGTCACATGGCAATTAATGTTGACCGCACATGGAAGTCCTGCGATATGGGTAGGAAGGGTCTCAATGTTAACCGCAAGTGCTGTGGTTCTTCCTCCGAAGCCCTGAGGGCCGATGCCAAGCCCGTTGATCTTTTCCAGCATTTCCTGTTCCAGTTCAGCATAAAAAGTTTTTTCGTTTCTCTGATCCACCGGCAGCATCAGTGCTTTTTTTGCAAGAAGTGCAGCTTTGTCAAAAGTCCCTCCGAGACCGACTCCGACAACAATGGGAGGACATGGATTTGGACCGGCGTCTTCCACCACTTTCAATATAAAACGCTTTACGCCTTCCAGTCCGTCTGATGGTTTCAGCATCTTAATCTGGCTCATATTCTCACTGCCGAAACCTTTAGGAGCTACCGTAATTTTCAGTGTTTCTCCCGGCACAATATCGTAATAAATCACTGCAGGTGTATTGTCCCCTGTATTAACTCTGTCGATAGGATCTTTTACACAGGATTTTCTAAGATAACCTTCCGTGTATCCTCTGCGAACACCCTCATCCACGGCTTCCTTCAGATTACCTTCTATATGTACATCCTGGCCGATTTCAAGAAAAACACATGCCAGCCCTGTATCCTGACAAATAGGAACATTATCCTCCTCAGCAATCTGATAATTTTCCTCTATCTTATCCAGAATATTTTTTGCAATTTCAAAGGGTTCACACCGGTGTGCCCCTTCGATAGCCTCTCTGACATCCTGCGGCAGGTGGCAATTGGCCTCGATACAGAGCTTTGCCACAGTCTTTGTGATCTCTTCACTATTTATGGTTCTCATGTTGCAGTTTCCTTTCTTTTTATTCTTGCTTTATACTTGGATTCGGTTCAAATCCCTGGTCTCTAAATCCCAACGTTCTCCAACCAGTCCGATAAGCAGATACATATCATGAATAGAATCGTAGAATATCTCCGAAAGCAGACGGAAGTTTTCAATCTCGCCTGTGGAACGCACATGAATTCTTGGACCTGTGCAAGGATGTACCATTTCTCCTATTTTAACGTGATCTTCATCATAAAAGCTCACGGGTAAATCCTGACTGATATACTCTCTGACCTGTTTTTTCAAATCGCTGATATCGATATCCGGTTTCTCTTTAAACCCGAGGGAAAAACCTCTCCTGATATCACCATGATAGCACTTGTTGAATAATTCAGGAGGCATACAGTGTTCCACCAAATCTTCAGCAGTATGCGCCATTTTACGATAGCGAACCGATTTATAAACAGTTTCAGCAAGATCATCAGGCAGGGGACCGAAAATCGTCGGTCTGGTTATGATGATTTCTTCCCCAACACCAATCAAAAGCTGTGCATTGGTCTTGAGAAACGGATACAGAAGTTCAAAATGTTCAATAATCACTCTGCGTCCTTTTTTGATGGCTTTTTCTGTAGCTTCTGCCAGCACATGCATTTGTGTAAATGCAGATTCAAACCGCACATCCATGTGATAGGTGTGAGGCGCATAGAAGCCTTCATCCTCATCAACATCCAGAATCGGCAGCGGTCTTACATTAACACCACTGTCATCGTTGCAGAGATCCAGTCCCGGAAACATTCCTTTAATCAGCATACTCTTTCCTGCACCTGCTTCTCCGATAATCCCGATAAGTTTATCCTGTGGATTCAGATACTGCTGCGCTATCTGCATTCCCAGCTCCAGCATACGGCCATTCCCACGGGGCGCAAAAAACACGCTGTACAGATGCGGCGAATTGAGCATATAATTTCTTTGTTTCGGCATTTTAGGCAGCCTCCTCTATGATTTAAATTAAAATATCTCTTTATATTGTATCATATTTTTTATGATAAATCTTCATTTTTGTATCAGATACATTTTTGATACAATTCTTGACTCAGAACTTTTTCTATAATTCATGCCTGTCACCAGTCATCACGGCGATTACTCTGAAAGCGCTTCTGGTCTTTTTTATTCCACCCAAAGTTTTTCATCTCTTTAGTATTCATATCATCACACCTTCTGTTTGATCCACAAACAGAAAAACCGCTTTTCCGGCATTACTGCCATGGGAAAAGCGGTTAATATCTGATTTTTCTAATTTATCGGCGGCAGCTTATTTACCGCAGTTTTTCTTTGCAGTTTCACAAAGCTGAGCAAATCCGGCAGCATCATAGATAGCCATTTCAGCCAGCATCTTTCTGTTAATTTCGATACCGCTCTTTTTCAGACCATCCATCAGTCTGCTGTAAGACATACCGTTCATTCTTGCAGCAGCGTTGATTCTTGCAATCCACATCTGTCTATACTGTCTTTTCTTCAGCTTTCTGCCTACATAAGCAGATCTCAGGGCTCTCATCACTGCAGGATTAGCAGCTCTGAACACCTTACTCTTCTGTCCGTAATATCCTTTAGCTAATTTTAAGATTTTTTTATGTCTCTTGTGGGCATTTACGCCTTTTTTAACTCTTGCCATAATTCTTTACCTCCTGTACTATTTCGCCATTGATCTTAACATTCTCTTAGTGTCAGCACTGGTTAAAATTGTAGATTTTCTCAGACCCATCTTTCTCTTCGGAGTCTTCTTAGTAAGAATATGGCTCTTATATGCCTTATGTCTCTTAATTTTGCCTGAACCCGTGATTTTCAGTCTTTTGCATGCGCCTCTGTGGGACTTCATCTTATTCTTTGCCATGATGATCTTTTCCTCCTATGTTAATACAATTTTTTATGATGTTGAAAATCGGTAAAACGATTTTACGGAACTTCAGAAAAAAACTGTAACAGGCTCCCTCTTACAGACAGCATGCTGAAACAGGAATCTCCGGTTCCGTCATCTCCTCTTCTCTTACTTATCAGTTTTCGGTGCCAAAAACATCGTCAGACTTCTGCCTTCAAATGTCGGTTTCTTATCAACGGTGCTGACTTCGCTGCAGGCTTCTGCAAATTTGTTCATTACATCGCGGCCTTTTGCAGTATAGTCACGTTCTCTTCCTCTGAATCTCAGGCTGACTTTTACCTTGTCACCATCCTGCAGGAATTTGCAGGCGGTTTTCGCCTTTACCTGGATATCATGATCCTCAATAAAGGTGCTCAGTCTGATTTCCTTTACCTGAATGGTCTTCTGCTTCTTTTTTGCTTCCTTTTCTCTCTTCTGCAGCTCATATCTGTACTTGCCGTAGTCAAGAATCTTGCAGACAGGCGGATTGGCATTAGGAGAAATATTGACCAGGTCAAGTTTCTTTTCTTCCGCCAGATTCAATGCCTCATCTCTGCTCATGATTCCAAGCATCTGACCGTTTTCGTCGATAACACGCAATTCTTTGTCACGAATTTCTTCGTTGATTTTGTTTTCCTTGCTAATTGGTAGCACCTCCTGTGATTTTTACACAACATAAAAGCGGGCATGAATGTACCCGCTTCAAAACACGCTAACTGCGTATGTTCCAAATATTAACCCGACAAACCTGCGTCTGAAAGGTGAGAAGCGGATAACTTCTTCTTCATTACCAAAATACTATATCACATCCATCCTGCCCTGTCAATACCTAAAAACACTGTTTCCAAAGGTTTCTGCCTCAAAAATACAGAAACTTTCAGTTTAGGACTGTTAAAAGTACCGGAATCACCGGCAGAGACAGTAACGTTGTGAGAATTACACCTGCTGAAGCCAATTCCTCCTGATAATTCTGTTCAATACAGCCCATCGACACCATAGATGCCACTGGCATGCCTAAGGAAATCACAGCTACACCGCGAAGCAGTCCGTCAAAACCCAAAGCTGTCATCAGAACATATGCAATAACAGGAAAAGCAAGCAGTCTGACTGCTGCTACCAGATAAATTTTGTAATCGTAGGTAATCACATTCCTGATAGAATACGTCCCAATTGTGGATCCGATAACGACCATAGACAGCGGAGAAGAAAGATCTCCCAGAAAAGAAAACACGTCGGATACCTCAGAAGGGAAATGAAGTCCTGTAAAAAACATGAAAACGGCACAAAGAGAAGCCACAGTTCCTGCACTCAACAGCGTTCTGAAAGAAAAGCTCTCGCTATTTCCTCCTTTTGCGCGGCATATACTTCCGATTCCGTAAGTAAAATACAGAAGATTAAATCCCAAATTGAAAACGCTGAGTTGGAAAATACATCCATTTCCATAAATTGAAGCTGAAATAGGATACCCCATAAACAGATTATTGGAGAAAATATAAAACTGTTCATAAACAATGCGGTCTTCTTTTCTGATCCGGAAAATCAGATTCAGCAGCCTCCCTACAAAAGGCAGTGCTGCATAAAATGCAGCACCAATCAGAATATATTTTATCAGAAGAGCCTTGCTCACAGAGCCATCAGCCTGTTCCAAAGAAGTCAGGATTACCAGCGGCATACATAAGTTGATGACAAACCAGGAGAGTTTCTGATTCACCTCAGCCGTAAAAATCCCCTTCTTATTCAGATAATATCCTGCCCCAAGGGCAAGAATCAGCTTGCACACAGTTGCAAGTATCATAAGTACCTCCAGAACTGACAGCAGACGCTGCCGAATTTTTATTCTAACATCAATTCGAAAGAATTACAAGTGCATACCTGTGTTGCCCCAATAGACAGATTCATGAAAATATCCGAAAATCCCCCCAAATCATGAGACAGCAATCTGAGCAGGCGGATCAAAATATTTCGCCTGCCCTTTACGTTAAATCCATTTACTCAATTTTTTCTAAAACCATAATAACTATAAAAGCAACAATACAAAATATAATGAAAACCTGCATAAATGCGCCAACCGGCATATCTCCCTCGAAAGCTCCGGCGTCTCCTTCCGTCTCATCATCACTTTCAGCAACGGGAAGATTTCCTCGTTCGAACAGTCTGCCCGGCTGCTTGATGATCTGACCTGTCATATATGTAAACCGATTCCAGTGCTGCTCAAAGAATCCAAAAAGACCGTTAACGGACAGAGACAGGCTTGAAATTCCTGCCACAAGCCATCTTCTGTAAAACCAGTCAAAATCCAGAGTAATTCTATCATGAGGCGCCATTTTGGGGAGAAACAGTACAAACGGCACGGTTGCACCAATAAAAAGTCCTATATACTCAAGAATATGATCCAGGCTAAACAGATGCGTTATAGTCTCATTAGGCGTAAGTCCATAACTGAACTCTGCAAAAATTCCCGTTGCCACACACAGAAGTGTTCCGGCAATCATAGCAGTATTCATTGATAAGGGTACGTTCTTGCAGTTAATACTGCTTCCGGCATATTTTTTCCCCCAGAAGACAAAATAGTTAATCTTCATCGTAATAGACAGCCAGGTTCCCACTCCCGCCAGCATAACCAGCCAGTAAGCCGTCTGATGGTGGTGAAGTGACTCCATAATCAGCGCTTTGCTGACAAATCCGTTTAAGAAAGGCATTCCCGCAATAGACAGAGATGCGATAAAAAAGCAGCCGGCAGCCACCGGCATCTTCCTTCCAAGGCCCCCCAGTTCTGTAATCTTCCTCTTTCCGGTAGCTTTAATGACAGCTCCTGCTGCCATCAGCAGCACGCCTTTATATAGAATGTTGAACATGCTGTGAAGTGCCGCCCCGTCCACACCGGCCGCAGTGCCTGTCCCCAATGCCGCTACCATCATGCCTATCTGACTGACTATGTGATAAGATAGCAGTCTTCTCAAGTCATTTTCAATGAGGGCCATACATGCCCCGAAAACAGCCATGACAGCTCCCAGCATAACCAGTTCCTCAGTGCCCGCAAAAAGACGAATCAGTACATAGACCGCTGTTTTTGTAGTATAAGATCCCAGAAAAACGGTTCCGGACACAGTACTTTCAGGATAAGCATCGGGAATCCAGGTGTGAAGAGGAGGAACGCCTGCATTGATACACACCCCAGCCAGAACCAGCCAGAAGCCCGCTCCTCCGCTGCCTGTCAGAAGTTCAAGCTGAATTCCATTGCGGATACAGACAAACGCTCCTCCTGCAAGAAGCAGATTTCCTCCCACAAGATGCATCACCAGATATCGATAAGAGGCTCGCACTGCACCTCGAGTCTTTCCTGCCCAGACCACATACCAGGAGGAAATCGCCATAGCTTCCCAGAAACAGATGAGGGAAATCCAGTCTCCCGCAAAAATCACGCCAAGACTGCTGCCTGCATAAATCAGGGAAGCTCCTTTTTCCCATCTGCTCCCCTCTCCCCACGAATAAACTGATCCGATTCCGGCAATGATACAAAAAATCAGACCAAACAGAAATGAAAGCCTGTCTACACACAGCAGATTCAGTGTCACACCCTGTGTAACAGTATAATTTAACACCGCATCATCTCCAAGAACCAGTACAGCTGAAAGTGCAGCGGCTGCACCTGCAACAGACAGCAGTTTCCTTATCGGTTCAGGAAGGATAAAACATAGCAGACCTGTCAGCATCAAAATCAATCCCGGGTGAAGATTATGCATCTTCTTCACCTCCTTCATGATCATAGCTGTCATTATAATAGCTGCAGTCCCTCTGCAGAAGCCCCGCCATGGTCACCTTTGCCAGGAAAATAAGAATCACACTTCCCACAAGGCCCACAAGTATGTACTTCAGTAAAATCATCTTACAGACCTCCTTCAAAAATCTCCCGGGCAGCCTCTCCTGCAAAAGTAAGCAGCCCTGCTCCAAAATCCGGATCAATTCCAAGAAGAATAGATATCACGGTGGTTACAATCACAGGAATCAGCATAAGTCTGCCGGCTTCTCCCCTGAGACTTCTTCCGTCATAAGAAAGATACGCCGGATTCACATCTTTTCCTGAAAAAGCAAGATACACTACCGGAACCAGATAAGTCAGACTAAGCAGAGCACTTGCAATCAGTACAGCAATATAAAGAGGCTGGCCTGCTGCTGCAGCTCCGGCTATGATACTTGTTTTGCTGACAAAACCAGCCACAAATGGAAGCCCTGCAATTCCCAGAGACACTGCTCCAAAGCAGCACATAGTCACAGGCATCCTTTTTCCAAGCCCCCGCATGGAACTGATCTCCGACTGATGTGCTGTTACAAAAATAGCACCTGCACACATGAATAAGGTTATTTTCATTACCGCATGCGCAACAATATGGTATATGGCCCCCATCACAGAAAGGGGCGACATAATGCCAACTCCAAGAACAATGTAAGAAAGCTGGCCTACTGTGGAATACGCCAGTCTGGCCTTCAGATTGTCTTTTTGCATTGCAATCAGAGACGCAATTATAATCGTTGCCGCTGCAAACCAGCAGAGAACATGATCAAGTTCCAGACGCTGGCAAAGTTCCGGACCATAAGTATAACACACGATTCTGATCACACAGAATGCGCCCGCTTTAACCACTGCAACGGCATGAAGCAATGCGCTGACAGGTGTCGGGGCAACCATTGCTCCCGGCAGCCAGCTGTGAAGAGGCATGACGCCGGCTTTCACAGCTCCGCCTACAATAAGCAGAAAAAAGATAATGCTGGCTTTGCTTCCGTCTAAATACTCTGAAACAAATCCACCAGGTACAAATTCTGTAGTGCCGCACCAGAAATAGATACAGAGAATGCCGGCAAAAAACAGCTGTCCGCTAGTCAGTGTATAGATCAGATATCTGCGTCCAGCCCTTTTTCCTTTGTCGTCCCTGTAATGCACCACCAGTGGATAAGTCGCCACAGTAAGAATC
>CABSEO010000079.1 GCA_902476665.1 uncultured Emergencia sp. | reverse complement strand
CCGCCACTCCTATGACTGACGACAGGGCTGCGATGCCTTTTCCTACAGCTGTGACAGGACAGATATCTCCGTAGCCGACAGAGGTGACAGAAATAGCAGCCCAGTAAAGGGCATCAAAAAAGTCTGTAAATGGAGTCGGCTCCAGATTGAAAATGAGAACTGCGCAGACGAAGATGTAGGCGCAAGTCAGAGCGAAAACAGAAAGCAGAGGTACAGCCTGTCTTTGAAGTACGGCAGAGATTACATGAAACCCCGAAGCATAACGGCCGAGTTTTATGAGTCTGAACAAGGTGAGAATTCTGATCAGACGAAAGAGCCGGAGGACTCTGAAGGCTGAACTTGCTGAAAGTAAAAAAGAAGGCAGCAGAGACAATAGATCAGCTATGGCCATAGGAGTGAAAGGATAGTGAAGTAAAGCGGGAATTAAAGGTCTGTTTTGTTTCAGATCGGCAGTCAGAAAACGAAACAGATAATCTATGAGAAAAATGAATCCTACAATTCTATCCATTTTTTGCAGTGCGGGAATAAATCCTTTGAAAAAAAGAGGCAGCAGGCTGACAAGAATAACCGTCAGCATGAAACTGTCATAATAGTTCCACCCGTTTTGTCCAGGCTCTATCAGTTCATAGAGCCTTTTTCGCTTATTTTTTATTTGCATACTTTTTTCTCCCATGCTATCATTTGCCTCCTTTTACCGGCATACATATAGAGGAAGCAAACTGTATACAGCTATTATGAGTACAATTTCTAAACAATTATACAAATTCTATTGACAAACAAAATAGAAACAATTATACTTGTATACAACGACGTTTTGCACGTTAACATAATAAAGCAAAAGGGAAGAAATAAAGACCGGCATTTTTTACTTGAAACTTAGATACAGGACGGAGGGTCTTTTTTCGGGACATCAACAAGGAGGTAATTTATGATAGAGATATCCAAGAAATCCAATCTGCTGGAACAGCCGAGCTATAAATATACACTGCAAGATATTCCTGAGCCGAATCTTTACAGGGATATGTACAATTATTCTGAAGTACCCAAAGTAGTATTTAACCATAGAAGGGTACCGATGAACATGCCTACTGATATCTGGATTACCGATACTTCTTTCAGAGATGGGCAGCAGTCTATGGCACCATATACAGTGGAACAGATCGTGGATCTTTATAAACTGATGTCCCGGCTGGGAGGCCCTTATGGTCTGATTCGCCAGTCTGAATTTTTTATCTATACAAAAAAGGACAGAGAAGCTGTAGAAAAATGTATGGAACTTGGACTGCGCTTTCCGGAGATTACCACGTGGATCCGTGCCAAGAAAGAAGATTTTCGTCTGGTTAAAGAACTGGGAATTAAAGAGACAGGTATTCTGGTGTCCTGTAGTGATTACCATATTTTCAAGAAAATGAACATGACCCGAAGACAGGCCGTGGATTATTATCTGGAAACCATCAGAGATGCTTTTGAAGAAGGTGTAGTTCCGAGATGTCATCTGGAGGACATTACCAGAGCGGATTTCTATGGATTTGTCGTACCGTTTGTCAATGAAATCATGAGCTTGTCAAAAGAGGCGGGCGTTCCGGTAAAAATCCGTGCATGTGATACCATGGGCTACGGCGTTCCATATAATGGGGCAGCACTTCCTCGAAGTGTGGGTGGTATCATTTACGGTCTGCAGCATTATTCCGGTGTACCGAGCGAAATGCTGGAATGGCATGGGCATAACGATTTCTACAAATCTGTTGCCAATGCATCTACTGCATGGCTTTACGGAGCCTGTGCAGTAAACTGTTCTCTTCTTGGAATCGGTGAACGTACAGGAAATGTGCCTCTTGAGGCTATGGTTTTTGAATACGCATCCCTGAAAGGATCTCTGGACGGCATGGATCCGACAGCGATTACAGAGATTGGACGCTACTTCAGAGATAAAATGGGATATGATATTCCGCCGATGACGCCGTTTGTAGGAGAAAACTTTAATGTGACCAAGGCAGGTATTCACGCTGACGGTCTGATGAAAGACGAAGAAATTTACAATATCTTTGACACGAAAAAGCTGCTGAATGTAGCGCCAGGTGTCAGCGTCAGCAAGACCAGCGGTCTTGCGGGTATCGCCTACTGGATCAATGAGCACTATGGACTTGAGGCAGAAGGGAAAGTCTCCAAGGATTCACCGCTTGTAGTGAAGATGAAAGAATGGGTTGACGAGATGTATGCTGACGGCAGAACCACCAGTCTTTCCAACAAGGAACTGGAAGAAAAGATCAGAGAACTGACCGATATCAGCAAGGAATAAAGGAGCAAAACCATGATAGAATATAAAACCATTTCCCTGGCAAACCAGGTATATGAACAGTTGGAATACAATATTCTCTGCGGTAATTATGCGGCAGGTGAAGTGATCAGTGAGAGCAGACTCTCTGAAGAACTGGGAGTCAGCAGAACTCCAATCAGAGAGGCACTGGCCAAGCTGGAACATGAACGTCTGATCAAAGATTCCCCTATGGGAACTGTAGTGGTAGGCGTATCAGAAAATGATGTAAAAGATCTTTTTGAAGTAAAACGCAGGCTGGAAGTGATTGCCACAAGAAGAGCTGCTGAAAACATCAGCGAGCAGGGTCTTACTGCACTGAAGGATAATGTGGAACAGCAGGAATTCTATGCACAGAAAGGCGACGTCTATAAGGTAAGAGATCTGGATACAGAGTTTCACGATATTATCTATAGTGAATGCGGCAGCACTACTTTTGAGACGATTATGTCGCCGATACATCACAAGATGATGAAGTTCAGAAGAATCTCACTGGAAAGACCTCATAGAATTGTGGATTCTGTGGCGGAGCACAGAGCAATCTATGATGCCATTGCAGAAAAAGACATTGACAAGCTGGAGACGATCATGCTGATTCATATCGATCATGCATATAACAGTATTATGGAGGGAAGCGAACAATATGGGACTGACGATAGCACAAAAGATCATTAAAGAGCATTTAATCAGCGGAGACATGACACCGGGGAGTGAAATTGCCCTGAAGATCGATCAGACGCTGACACAGGACGCAACCGGTACAATGGCTTATCTGGAATTTGAGACTATGGGGATACCTCGTGTCAGAACAGAGCTTTCCGTTGCGTACATAGATCACAATACACTGCAGTCAGGATTTGAGAATGCTGACGACCATAGATTCATTCAGTCTATGGCAAAAAAATACGGTCTGTATTTTTCAAGACCGGGCAACGGTATCTGCCATCAGGTTCATTTGGAGAGGTTCGGTAAACCGGGGAAAACACTGATCGGTTCTGACAGCCATACACCGACAGGCGGCGGCATCGGCATGCTGGCCATGGGAGCCGGTGGTCTGGATGTGGCTGTGGCCATGGGCGGCGGTGCGTACTATATCACGATGCCTAAAATGTATAAAGTAAATCTGACAGGAAAACTGAGAGATTTTGTTACAGCTAAGGATGTCAGTCTGGAAATTCTGCGGATTCTGTCTGTAAAGGGAGGAGTAGGCGCCATTATCGAATGGGGCGGTCCGGGGATTGAGACATTGTCTGTACCGGAAAGAGCTACTATCACTAACATGGGAACTGAGCTGGGTGCCACTACGTCTATCTTTCCGTCCGACGAGGTAACGAGAGCTTTTCTTACCGCCGAGGGAAGGGAAGAAGATTACCGGGAGCTGAAAAGTGATGAAGATGCAGTCTACGATAAGGTTATCGACATTAATCTCAGTGAGCTGAAGCCGATGATCGCATGTCCGCACAGCCCCGACAATGTGGTTGCCGTAGACAGCCTGAAAGGTACTAAGGTAGATCAGGTCTGCATCGGATCCTGCACCAATTCATCACTGTTTGATATGCTGAAGGTTGCAGCTCTTTTGAAGGGAAAGACCATTAAGCCTTCAGTCTGTCTATTTCTCCGGGTTCCAAGCAGGTTCTGTCCATGCTTGCAGACTGCGGTGCCCTGTCCGACATTCTGGCAAGTGGGGCAAGGGTGCTGGAATGCGCTTGTGGTCCGTGTATCGGTATGGGTTTTTCTCCAAATTCAGGCGGTGTGTCTTTAAGAACCTTTAACAGAAACTTTGAGGGAAGATCCGGAACCGCGGACGGTCAGGTTTATCTGGTATCTCCGGAAACTGCGGTGGCGGCAGCATTAACAGGAGAAATTACAGATCCGATGCTGCTTGGTGAGATGCCAAAGGTGATTATGCCAGAAACATTCAAAATTGATGACAGTGCGATCATTGCTCCTGCACCTGCGGAGGAGGCAAAAGAACTGCCGATACTCCGAGGACCGAATATTAAGCCGTTCCCTGACAGCAGACCTCAGGAAGACATTCTGAAAGCACCTCTGGTACTGAAAGTGGGAGATAATATCACTACTGACCACATTATGCCTGCAGGCTCTAAAATTCTGCCTTACCGGTCTAATATTCCACACCTGTCACAGTTCTGTTTCGGTGTATGTGACGAAACTTTTCCTCAGAGAGCAAAGGAGGCCGGTACCAGCATCATTGTGGGCGGCAACAATTACGGACAGGGCTCATCCAGAGAGCATGCTGCTCTTGTGCCACTGTATCTTGGAGTAAGGGCAGTGGTGACCAAGAGTTTTGCCAGAATTCATGTGGCAAATCTGATCAATGCGGGAATTATGCCGCTTACTTTTAAGGATCCGGCAGACTATGACCGGGTAAATCAGGGTGATGAACTCGAGCTGACTGACATTTATGCAGGCATGGATCGGGGAAAAATCACTATGAAGGATCTGACCACAGGTGAAAGCTTTGTGCTGATATGCAGCTTTACAGAGAGACAGAAAGAAATCTTAAAGGCGGGAAGCCTTTTGAAATACGTTGCAAAGGCAGGAAACTAACATGAACAGTGAATACATTGAGAAAGCGTGCGAACAGTTTCGCGCTTTGATAGAAGAACAACTGACGCGCCAGGAGAATATGGAGAAAGGTGCGGCACCAAAGGATTTTACGGCGATGGATAAAATCGTTATCGGTATCGTTGGCGGAGACGGCATCGGCCCAATTATTATGGAGCAGGCGGAAAGACTGCTCCGCAAGGTTCTGGCGGACGAGCTGGAAAGCGGCAGGGTGGAGCTTCGCAGAATCGAGGGGCTGACCATTGAAAACAGACTGGCTCTGGATAAGGCCGTGCCGGAAGACGTGCTGACTGAGATTAAGGCATGTGACGTATTGCTGAAGGGTCCGACGACGACACCGAAGGGAGGCAGTCTGGAAAGTGCCAATGTGACCTTGCGCAGAGAACTGGACCTATATGCCAACGTGCGTCCTGTACAGGTGCCGGAAGAAGGTATCGACTGGATTTTTTACAGAGAAAACACTGAGGGCGAGTATGTTCTGGGAAGTCGTGGGGTGGAGATTCCCGGTAAACTGTCCATGGATTTCAAGGTGACTACAGAAGCCGGAACCCGCAGAATTGCAAGAGCTGCCTTTGAATATGCCAAGTTCAACGGAAAGAACAGAGTTGCAATTGTAACCAAGGCGAATATTATGAAAAAGACTGACGGAAATTTCAGCAGAATCTGTCATGAGGTGGCGGCTGAGTATCCGGACATCAAGGCGGAGGACTGGTATATCGACATTATGACAGCCAATCTGGTCAACAAGGACATCAGAAATCAGTTGCAGGTGTTTGTCCTGCCGAACCTCTACGGCGATATCATCACCGATGAAGCTGCAGAGATTCAGGGCGGTGTGGGAACCGCAGGCAGCGCAAACATGGGGGATCAGTATGCCATGTTTGAAGCCATTCACGGCAGTGCGCCGAGGATGATTGAAGAAGGACTTGCTGACTATGCAAATCCGTCCAGCATTTTTAAGGCAGCGGAAATGATGCTCCGTCATATAGGATTTTCTAAGAAAGCAGATAAGCTGGCGGCAGCTCTGACTGAATGCGCAGAAAAAGAAAAACGGGTTGTGGTGACCGGATTTACAGATGGTGCAACCTGTAGAGAATTTGCCGATTATGTGATGGAAAAGCTGTAGAAATGGATACAGTACATAACCTGAAACAAAAATAAAGCAGGAACGATTGGTCCTGCTTTTCTTGTATAAGCGAAAACCCCGTGTTAGACACGGGGTTCAAAAGACGCTATGCGTTTGCTCAATAATCTTCAAAGAGTTAAACTAAATTTGCGGTCTGGCAGCTGCAAAACGTTTAACCAAGCCTGCAAATAAAAAGTCAAGCCCCAAATAAGCCTGACGAAAGAAAAATTTACAGGTAGTAGGTAGAGAGAAAAGGCAACACAAAAAGGCCGCCGCAAAAACACCGACCTGAAAATTCAGATAACAGTTGGCTACTCTGTGTGCTGTAAACCGGTGGATTCCATGTCCACAGGCGGTAGATTCTCCAATGTGGCAAGGTAGGCCGTAACCTTGGCGTAATAGCGGCGCAGGAACTTGTTTCCTGCCGCCGTCATGTAGACGTAGTAGGGTTTGCCCTCAGCACGTTTCTTGTCCAGGTACTGAAATACTGGCTCATCCAGGGGGGCGCGTTGAAGGTAAATGGTCATAATGTTGAACAGTGTTTTACGCAGATATGGTGAGCCTCTTTTGGTGGTCTTGTTGCTGCGTGAACGGTAGTCTCCAGATTCGTTGGGTGCGGGGTCAATGCCTGCGAAAGCAACGAGAGACTGTTTGCGCTGGAAACGGCACACATCACCGATCTCCGCCATAAGTTGTGGCCCAAGGGATTCTCCAACGCCGTACATCTGCATGACAACAGGGTATTCCGGAAGCTGGGAGGCCAATTTGACCATCTCTGTGCGGTAGATTTCCACGCTGCGAGAGATGGCTGTAAGCTGGTTAGCAGCCTCCTGAACGAGTGTTTTTGTGACGGAGGTCTTCTGGATCAGTACAACAGCAGACTTCGCCAGAGTGTATACCTTGGCGGCTTTCTCCATGCTGAATTGGTAGCGATTGCGCTTACACCACTTGCGGTAACGCTCCGTGAAAGCGTTCTGACTGCTGCCACGGACGCAGTCAGCATGCCAGAAGTCGTGTGTGAAGTCCACCCACTTTTGCGTACCATCGCTGCGTACAGGGCTGTCAAAGAGCTTGCGAATACCGGGGAAGGATTGCTCCTGAAGAGCGATTAGATTGTTTGCAGTAGCAGTTCTCTGCTTGGAAGCCAACTGGAACTGACGGTTCAGGGTTTTCAGATCATATCGAATCGTATCCATGGGAGTATAATCTCGCAGTTCTGCCCAATTGTCAAGAGCGTACCTGGCGATCTTCATAGCATCTGCCTTGTCAGTCTTGACCTTGCGCAGAGAATTATTGCCGTACTCCTTGATGAGCAAGGGATTGACAGCCGAGACGAAAAGTCCGGCTTCATGGAGAACCTTGGCAACACCTTCATAATAACGCCCGGTATGTTCCATAACGACCCGCGTCTCACCCTCAATGGCTTTCAATTGCTGTGCCAGTGCTGTCAGATCCTCAGCGCTGTGGCGCACATCAAAAGGAAGCTGCACGACTTCACCGAAAGGACGGAGGACAGCAACGGTGCTCTTCCTGCTGGAAACATCGATTCCTGCTGCGTTCATGTTTATCACTCCTGAATAGAATTTGCAATGGACAAAGCCATTCTACCCATTGCCGATTCTATCTGTTTGCTGACACGAACACTTCGGCTCTACCTGCACAAATCGAACGCTGCGAATAGGAGGATGGCTGACTGACTTAGTTACGGGCGTGAATGCCCTTGGAGGTTTGGGTCAGACCATTACCTTTCTATTCTAACAGCTTAGGCAACGAGTTGTCCCGGCTCGTAGCTGGTTATCACACATCCGGGACAAATATATAGTAACAGGAGGATTAACATGAGTCTGAACGATATCCATAGTTTATCTCATTCGAAGTGGAATTGCAAATACCACATTGTGTTT
>CABSEO010000078.1 GCA_902476665.1 uncultured Emergencia sp. | reverse complement strand
ACTTATGTGGGGGCGCATGCTCATGGTGACGGCGCAATCAGACTGTGTGTGGATTGTGGTGTCCGGACTATTGAACATGCTTCTTTTATCGGGAAAGAGACCATTGAGGCAGCGTTGCAAAAAGATGATCTGTATCTGGTGCCGACCCTTGCGGCCATGTATCAGAACCCGGTACAGACACCGCCTGAAATGGAATTCTTGCTGGAGAAACTGAAAAAAATGTTGGAATTTTCTACTGTTTGCATTCAAAATGCTTATGAAGCAGGGTTGAAAATCGGTTTTGCTACAGATAGCACTGTAGGAATGGATCAGTATGAAGAAGGCATTGAATTCAAATATAGAAGTGAACTGTGTGGAATGAGTAATGTGGATATTCTGCTGCAGGCGACAAAGGTTAATGCAGAGATTGTCGGTCTTGCTGATCTTATTGGAGAAATTAAAGAAAATTTCCTGGCAGACTTGATTTTAGTAGATGGAAATCCGGATCAGGATATTTCTGTTATGTATCATAAACCAGAAATGGTATTTAAAGACGGAGAAAGGGTCAGATAGGTGAAGATATGAGAATAGATTTAGAAACATTATTTACTTCTGACGGAGCATGTAGCCTGTCAGGCGAAAAAGTAAGATTTCATGTGGTAACAGATAAAATTATTTTTTATGATAATGCAGGGGAAGCTGAAGCGACAGCACACACCATAGCTTATTTGCGTACTGATAAAACAGAAAAAAGCAGACCTGTACTTTTTGCCTATAACGGAGGGCCAGGCTCTTCTTCTTCTACAATTCATATTGGCGCATTAGCGCCGTGGCGCGTGAAAATTGAGGGGAATTGCGCTTCAAGTTTCGTTCCGCCTTTTGAAATGGAAGAAAATCCCGACACTGTTCTAGATATTTGCGATATCGTTCTCATAGATCCGGTAGGCTGTGGTTATTCACGCCTTCTGAAAGAAGATGCAGCAGACAAGTATTACAGTTCTGAAGGGGATGCCGTTGAAATTGTACAGATTATCAGCAAATGGATCACGGTGCATAATAGATGGAATTCACCGCTTTATATTATGGGAGAAAGTTATGGCACAATCAGAAATGCCTTGGTGGCGGAGAAGCTTTTCTATAATGAAAATCCAGGACTGTGCAGTTGCAATTTGTTGCATCTTTCTGGAATTATCATGCTGGGAACAGCTCTGGATCATGGGCAGACACCATTCCCTGTGGACAGTGCAGTGCTAAATTTTACTTCTATTGCAGCTACTTACTGGCTTCATCATCAGGAAGGCAGAGGGGCTTTGAAAGATTTTATAGAAGAGGCTTCTGAATTTGCATATAGAGAATATTTGCCGGCGCTGGCTCTGGGAAGAAGAATCTCTGAAGAGGAAAAAGAGCATGTAATCGAAAAGCTGCAGTATTTTACTGGCCTTGATAAACAGATGCTGGAAGAGACGCAGCTTCGTGTAGAAACCGCAGTTTATCCTCTTATTGGTATGAAGAAAGAAGGATTCAGAGTCAGTCGCTACGACGGGCGTTTCAAGATGGATGCCATGCAGGACATTTCTGACTATGATATGTTTGGTGATGATGCGATTAGTGCAATGATAATGCCGGCACTGAATCATTGCTTTAATGCGGAGTTAAAAGCCAAATTGGGCATTGAGACTGATGAACTTTATGATATGATGTGCTTGGCTGCCAGTGAAAGATGGAATTTCAAAACTTCAAAACCGCCAGTTAAGAGTCTGGAAAACGCTATGAGAAAAAATCCGCAGTTGAAGTTAATGTTTGCAACCGGATATTATGATATGGTAACAACGCTGGGTTATACTGAATATCTTGCAAACAAATTTGATTTGCCGGAACATCGTGTCAAATTTGAGGCTTATGAGTCTGGACATATGCCTTATTTGGGAACAGAACCCGCTGCAAAATTCGGCAGAGATCTTCATGATTTTATTAAGTGGACGGTGAAATAAAATGGGGACAATTTTAGCGGCAGCGGCATCTGCTGCCAGTGGAATTTCAGCAGTTCTCTCAAAGAAAGGTATGAAAGGCGTTAACCAATATCTGGTTAACGCCTTTACTAACACAGTTGTATTTCTGCTTTTTGTAATGGCTGTGACAGTTGGAGGAACGTTTTATCAGTTGGGTGAAATACAACATTGGGGACTCATTTGTCTTTCCAGCGGAACACTTGTGATCTCCTGGCTTTTCTATTATCTGGGATTAAAAGATGGTTCGGTAGGTGGAGTGCTGGCAATGCAGAACTTGTCAATCCTATTTACTATGCTTCTGGAAACAGTATTGCTGAAAAGTGATGTTAGTTTAAGTATGCTGATCGGTGCAGCAATGATCGGAACGGGAACTTTTTTGATGGTGGAAAAAGATGAAATCCATCGGGAGTCCGGCTCTAAGCAATGGATTTTTTATGAACTGATTTCTGCTATGGCAATCGCAGCTTCCTTTATTTTTACCAAAATGGATGATACGGCGATTGATACCAATCTTGCCAGCAGTATACGATACTTTGCCGTGGCTGCTTCAATGTGGGTCGTTGTCTTGCTCAAAGGTATTCAGCGGGAGATTCCGGCAGTACGAAAGTATAACTGGGAATATATTTTTGGCGGAGGACTTTTTTTGGGTATCGGATATATTTTGTTTTATAAATCCATAGTATTGGACAGCGCTGCACTGGTAACTTCAATTTTCAGAATGAACATTGCCGTGTCCACTTTACTTTCTGTTCCGATTCTAAAAGAAAAAGTGAGTAGACGGGTGCTTACAGGGCTAGGTGCAATGATCATAGGAGTTATTGTTTTTGCGCTTCCAGCCTGACAATATTGAAATGACTGTTAAAGGAGAGTCAATATGAATACCCGTACCATAGAAATCTTTTTGGACTTAGTACAAACCAGGAATATCACAAAGACAGCACAGCGTCTTTACCTATCTCAATCAACGGTCAGCAAACGGCTGCAGGCTCTGGAGGAAGAGCTTAACTGTAATCTGATCTACAGAGCTAAAGGCAGGCGAGAAATTCTGTTGACTCGTCAGGGTGAGCAGTTTATTACTGTAGCCGAAAGATGGAGGAATGTGTTTGAAGAGACAGAGAGTCTGAAAAATGCCTCTCTTTCCACCATTATGGTAGGTATCAGCGAAAGTGCATACTATAGTTTTATTGCACCTTTTATTAGAAGTTTTTTAGGACGTCATAATGACGTCAAAATAGTGGCAAATATTTACAACTCTGACCGGATTTATGATTTAATGGACAGTCATATGCTGGATTATGGTATAGTGGCATATGAGTCTGAACGTGCAGGTATCATAAAACAATGCATTAATCGACAGCGATTCTGTATAGTTCGTTATACGAAAAGCCCTACACCTAATCAAACCATTAGTCCACAAGATTTAGATCCTGCAAAAGAAATTCGTTTTACCGGTGGCAATTTTCGTGGCATGAAACATTGGAGGGAGACTTGGTTCAGCGGCAGAATGAAAAGCCATTTGGAACTGAATACCATTCAAGGTATTGTACCATTTCTTCAAGGATCGGATTACTGGGTCTTGTGTACTGAAGGCATGGCTGCGGCTCTGGCAGAACAAGTCAGTCTTCAGATTTATCAGCTTCAGAACTGTGCTGATGTGTGGGAGATCTTCTTTCTGAAAAAAGAATTAGAAGAAGGGAAAAAAGCCTTAGCGGCAGATATTTTTGAAAAAGAACTGTTCCAATATATCAGCT
Organism: uncultured Emergencia sp.; assembly: GCA_902476665.1. Lineage (GTDB taxonomy): Bacteria > Bacillota > Clostridia > Peptostreptococcales > Anaerovoracaceae > Senimuribacter. The sequence goes on along the minus strand of CABSEO010000078.1, from coordinate 4,203 downwards.
CCTGTCATGCAAAGTAAATATTCACATATAGAATTTTTAATATGATTTTTTACCGTTTTATGCATAATTAAATTCATGGTAAAATCCTCCTGTCAAGAGAAATTCAAGTATCGAAAATCTAGCAGGAGGATTTTTATATGGATATGAAACAAAAATACATGGTGGTGGATGGAAATGAGGCAGCAGCTTATGTGGCGTATGCTTTTTCTGAAATTGCAGCTATTTATCCTATTACACCTTCCTCTCCTATGGCCGAGAAAACTGATGAGTGGTCAGCAAAAGGCAGGAAGAACTTGTTTGGTCAATCAGTTACATTGGTAGAGATGCAGTCGGAAGCAGGTGCAGCAGGAGCTGTTCACGGAGCTTTAGAAGCAGGATCTTTGGCAACCACTTTTACATCATCTCAAGGGCTGATGTTGATGATTCCTGCACTACATAGAATCAGTGGGACCAGACAGCCTGGTGTGCTTCATGTGGCATCAAGAACAGTAGGAACACACGCTATGTCTATTTTTGGCGATCACAGTGATGTGATGAACTGTAGGCAGACAGGATTTGCTCAACTTTCTACCGGCAGTGTTCAAGAAGTTATGGATCTGGCTGGAGTGGCACATCTGTCTGCTATCAAAAGCAGAGTACCTTTTATGCACTTTTTTGATGGGTTCAGAACATCGCATGAAATACAGAAAATCAGACAGATACCATACGAAGTATTTGAAAAGTTACTGGATAGAAAAGCCCTGGAAAAATTTCGTCACGAAGCACTTAATCCGGATCATCCGACTTTGCGTTGCACGGTGCAGAATCCGGATGTTTATTTCCAGTTCAGAGAAGCTAATAATGCAGATTATGATAATGTACCGGAAATTGTAGAAACATATATGCAGGAAATTAACCGCGTCACTGGTGAAGAGTATCATTTGTTTAATTATTATGGTCCTTCAGATGCAGAAAGAGTTATTGTGGCTATGGGATCCGTCAGTGGTGCTGCTAGAGAAACCGTATCATATCTCAATGATTTAGGAGAGAAGGTGGGATATTTACAGGTACATTTGTTTAATCCTTTTTCTGTAGTTCATTTTCGAAAGACTCTGCCGAAAACCGTTAAGAAAATTGCTGTCTTGGACCGATGTAAAGAAATGGGGGCTGCAGGAGAACCGCTTTATCTGGCAGTTTGTTCAGCCTTTGTAAATGAGACAAATATACCTTATATCTGTGGAGGCCGTTACGGATTATCTTCTAAAGACACCACACCAGCTCAAATTAAAGCAGTTTTTGATTATCTCGCAAAGGACGATCAGGCAAAGGAGTTTACAGTAGGTATTGAAGACGATGTGACCTATCTGTCTATTCCTGTTGATGAAACGTTTCGCCCAAAGAAAGCTGGCATCAAGAATTGTAAGTTCTGGGGACTTGGCAGTGACGGTACTGTAGGTGCCAATAAAAATTCTATCAAAATCATTGGTAATAATACATCGATGTACGCTCAAGGATATTTTGAATATGATACGAAGAAATCTTTTGGAGTTACTAAGAGTCATCTTCGTTTCGGCGGTGAGCCTATTTTATCTTCTTATCTAGTAAAAGAGGCAGATTTTATTGCTTGTCATAATACATCCTTTCTTCATAAATATGATATTGTTTCTGAACTGCGGGAAGGTGGTATTTTTCTTCTTAATAGTCGCTGGACTGCAGAGGAAGTCAACATACACCTTCCTGCAGAAGTGAAACAAATGCTTCTTGAAAAGAAGGCAAAGGTCTATACCGTAGATGCTAATGGTATTGCTGAAAGTCTGGGGCTGGGAAGTCGTATCAGCATGGTTTTGCAGGCTGCGTTCTTTAAACTGGCAGAAATTTTGCCACAGGAAGAGGCTATGATCCATATGAAAGAAGCAGCAAAGAAATCCTTTGCTAAAAAAGGTGACACAGTAGTGCAGAAAAATCTGCAGGCAATCAATGCCGGTATGACACAGATTGTTCATGTAGAGCTTGATGAACAGAAACAGGGTGTAAAATCCAATGCAGTAGAAACAGAATTTCCACCTTTTATCAACAATGTATTGATGCCTCTTAATGCGCAGAAGGGTGACTGTTTACCAGTATCAACTTTTATAGACTATGCGGACGGTACTATGCCGATGGGAACCACCGCATACGAGAAACGTGGAATTGCAACCCGGATTCCCAAATGGGATGCACTGAGCTGCGTCCAGTGTAATCGATGTTCTTTTGTATGTCCACATGGAGTCATTCGCCCCTATCTATTAGATAATGAGGAGAGAATAGCCGCACCGGAAGGCTTTGTGTCTATAGAAGCAAAAGGAACGAAAGAAATGTACTTCTCCATGCAGATTAGTGATATGGACTGTACCGGATGCGGCAGTTGTGTATCGGTCTGTCCAATGAAGGAAAAGGCACTGACTATGGTGCAGGCACCGGAAAATATGAGCGTAACAGAAAGCTGGAACTATGGCCTTACAATTACAGAAAAGAACTGCTTTCCAAAAACGACGGTAAAGGGAAGTCAGCTCAAACAGCCTTTATGTGAATTCAGTGGCGCTTGTGCGGGCTGTGGAGAGACTCCATATGCAAAGCTTTTGACTCAGCTTTACGGTGACAGAATGTATTGGGCCAACGCTACCGGTTGTTCTCAGGCTTGGGGTGCAGCTATGCCGTCAGTTCCTTATACCACCAATGCAAAGGGCAGAGGGCCGGCATGGAGTAACTCATTGTTTGAGAATAACGCTGAATTTGCTATGGGTATGCTACTTTCTGAAAAACAGCAGAGAAATAAGGTGCGTATTCTGGTAGAGGAACTGGGTAGATTGGAGCCGTCCCTGGAAAAACCTATTCAAAACTGGATTGAAACCTTTGATGATATTGATCTTTCCCTGGAAGCTTCTGAAGAATTGACAGAAGCGTTGGAAAGCATGGAAATGAATGGACGAAACCTGAAACTGAAGACAGAGATATTATCTCATAAAGATCATTTGGCAAGAAAGACTGTCTGGATGTACGGCGGGGATGGATGGGCTTATGATATCGGATTTGGCGGTCTGGATCACATTGTTGCACTGGGTGAAGATATTAATATCTTTATTGTAGATACGGAAGTTTATTCCAATACTGGCGGACAGAGCAGTAAGGCGACGCCACTGGGTGCAGTAGCCCAGTTTCAGAGTTCTGGTAAAAAAACAGCCAAGAAAGATTTAGGTAAAATGATGATGGCTTACGGCAGCTGTTATGTGGCAAGTGTAGCAATGGGCGCAGATAATAATCAGTTGATGAAGGCGATTACAGAAGCTGAACATTTTAAAGGTACTTCTATCATAGTTGCTTATGCACCTTGTATTAATCATGGATTGAGCCTCGGAATGGACAAAGCACAGGAAGAAATGAAGCGTGCTGTAGATGCAGGTTACTGGTTCCTCTATAGATACAATCCTCACAAAGAAACAGGAAAGTTTACTCTGGACTCTAAGGAGCCGTCCGTGAGTTACAGGGAATTCTTAGAAGGGGAAACCCGTTATGCTTCTCTACACAAATCATTCCCAGAAAATGCAGAAGAACTATTTGTTCGGGCAGAGAAAGAAGCCGCTAAGCGTTATGAATCCTTCAGACGACTTGCCGGGGAGGAATAATTATGGATTATTTAATACGGGAATATCACAAAAAGAAAGTGACCGCTGCTGTGGCCGCTTCTAAGGTAAAAAGCGGAGATTGGGTGGATTATGGCATGATTTCCAATATTCCGATTTGCTTTGATGAAGCGTTAGCTGCTCGCTGTAGAGAACTGACGGATGTTAATATCCGTGGCGGCATGGCTCTGAAGCCATTGCAGATACTGGAATCTGACCCACAGAGGCGACATTTTCATTATCACTGCTGGCATCTTAGTGGTTTGGAGCGGAAGTATGCAGACAAGGGGCTTTGCAGTTATATTCCGATGAATTACAGTAGTCAGCCTAAATATTACAGAGAGTTTTTGGATGTGGATGTGGCCTGTATTTCTGTCAGCCCTATGGATAAACATGGTTATTTCAGTCTTTCTCTGACAAATTCTGCAACGATGTCTGTTTTGCAAAAGGCAAAGATTGTCATTGTAGAAGTCAATGAGCATTTGCCTCGAGTAAGCGGCGGTGCAGACGACTGTATTCACGTCTCTACAGTAGATTTTGTGATTGAAGCAGAGCCTGAACCCTT
>CABSEO010000077.1 GCA_902476665.1 uncultured Emergencia sp. | reverse complement strand
GTCCATGCGGCGAAGTAGAACTTGATCACGGTGTTATTGCAGCACTGAGACACGTTCACTTAAATGATGCACAGGCTGCAGAGGCCGGCGTAAAAGACGGCGACTGGGTAAGCATCAAGATCGAAGGTGAAAGAGGTCTGACTTTTGATAATGTATTGGTTAGAGCAGGTGCCAAACATGAAAAAGAAGTGCATCTGGATACTGATGAAGGGAATGCAGCCGGCTGCGGACCTGATGCAGTATGTGAAATCATTAAATAGAACAGAAAAGTTCAGCAGGGATAGGCGGTCAGTCTATCCCCGCGTTGCATATAGGTAGGTGAGGAGTCAAAATGCACAAATTCAATTATGTTTGTTCAGTCATATTGGCAGTGCTGCTGCCGCTGATGATTGTGATTTTAAGCTCCAATTTGATATTGAGAATATCAGAAACTTATGTTTATCATTTCAATGACAGTCAGGTGATCAGCGAGATCCCATACAATGTGACCGGAAGTGAGATGGCGGACGAAATTTCTTCTTACTGGACATCTTTCAGCGGGAAACCTTTTCAGGTTTATGAGAAAAACGGCAGTTATCGAGATCCTATTTTTGAAGAAACTGAACAGCAGATTATGGGAAAAGCAAAAAGCATTCTGAATATTGAACTTGCAGCCGGTCTGTTTTCTCTTGCCATTATTATTGCAATCTATGTATATTTATGGAAAAATGATTTTCGGGAAGCTCTGCGAAACCGTTACTACACAGGGGCAGGGCTGACGGTGGTGCTCCTGATTGTTCAGGGTGTGTGCTGGTCAATTAAGAGTTTCCGGCTATGGGCATATCAGTTTTTTATCGGAATTGACCTTCCACAAGAAACTGATACGCTGCTGACATTGCTGGGAGATCCGTTTTTTAAAACCTATATCCTCTTCGCATCGGTTTTCGGCGCGGCAGTTCTGGCTATATTGACATACATCAACTATAAGCTGACCAAACCATCGCGAATATTTTATTAAAATTAAGGAACAAGACAGGAGTGACAAATTATGGTATATGTATTTTTGGCTAACGGCTTTGAAGAAGTCGAGGCATTGACAGCAGTTGATCTTCTTCGACGTGCAGAGATCCAGGTAAAAACTGTTTCAATTATGGAAGATAAAATGGTTTATGGGGCCCATGGTATCGGAATAGAAGCCGATATCCTTTTCAGAGAAGGTCTTTATGACAAATGTGCCATGCTGATTTTGCCGGGCGGAATGCCGGGAACGGCTAATCTGTGTAATCATAGAGGTCTGAAAGAAGAATTGGAAGCTTTTTATGCCGCAAAAAAACCGATTGCAGCTATTTGTGCTGCACCGATGGTTCTAGGCCGGGCAGGACTTCTGCAAGGACATAAGGCGACTATTTATCCGGGGATGGAAGAAGAACTCATTGGAGCAGAGGTATGCTCTGACAGAGTGGTAGTTTCAGAAAATCTGATTACATCTAAGGGACCGGGCACTGCCATGGAGTTTGCGCTGACTATTATTGAATATTTGAAAGGCGGCCAGAAGAAAGATGAAGTTGCCGCAGAACTTCTTTATAAATAGAACAGGGGAGAACTATGAGTTATAAAGCTGATTTTCATATCCATTCTTATTATTCGGATGGGATTATGAAACCTACGGAACTGGTCAGAATGTATAAAGACAAGGAATATGATGTCATCGCTCTGACAGATCATGATGGTGTGGACGGTGTGCCGGAGGCTGTCATTGCAGGAGAAGCGCTACAGATTCAGGTTATACCCGGTGTTGAGATTGGCTGCGGTTATGATTTTGGAGAACAGAGACTGGAACTTCATATCCTGGGATACTACATCAATATTGAAGACCAGAAGTTGAAGGAGTATCTGGGAAAACTGAAAGAAAACAGACAGGATCGCAATCAGCGCCTTTTGAAGCATCTGCAGGATTTGGGATATGATTTGACCTATGAGGATCTTATAGAGCGACCGGGTCAGACCTATATCGGAAAGCCTAACTTTGCACGCGCAATGAAGAAGAAGGAAATTGCGCCTGATAATATGTGGGAGATTTTTGATCAGATAGAAAAGCAAAAACGTTCTGCTTATGAAACCATTGAGGTCATCAGGGAGGCTGGAGGCATCGCTGTGCTTGCCCATCCTATGAAACTCAACAAACTGAAACTTGATGGAGATGAACAATTCTGGCATAATCTTGAGGCAGTGGTTTCAGATTTGAAAAAACACGGTCTGAAGGGTATGGAGTGCTATCATCCGTCGGCAAGTCATGACGAAGCACTGAAACTGGTAGTTCTTGCAGGAAAATACCATCTGCATATTACAGAAGGATCGGATTTTCATGGAGATGAGGCTTAAATGAAGCGATATACTGGACGAATTATTTGGATTGTTATACTGTTTTCTGCAGCGAATTTACTTTTGCTTGAGGCGTTAGTACCATTTCCTAAGTGGAGTCGCTTGCCGCTGCTTATACTGATGGCAGCCTGCTGCGTGGTATTTCATATTCGACCCAGAAAAATAAACGTAAGAAATCACAGGCTCAGAACTCTTATCGGAGGCTATGAAATACTGTTTGTATCTTTTATTATCATCGGAGCTGAAATGATTCTTTATCTGGTGCTTTTGGTTACAAAAGCACTGGATAAAGTTCCTTTTATTGCTTTTATGGGGACTCCGGGATATTTTCTTTTAATTGTCAATTTGCTTTTTTTCGTACCTGTTGTGGTGTTGTTTCTACTTAATGGTTTTTTTCGTGTTTTGATTACGTCAAAGTACCTTAGAGTATTGTGGCGATTGCTTCTCATGCTGTTCTGGTGGGTTCCGTTTTTTAACATGTATCTGTTCTACAGAGTATTGAAAGCGGTCCGCAGAGAGTATTTCTTTGAGCGTGCAAGGATAGAAAGTGAAAAGGTTCATGCTGAAAATCTGGATTGCAGAACAAAATATCCTATTGTTCTGGTTCATGGTATTTTTTTTCGAGACTGGCAAATTTTTGGATATTGGGGAAGAATTCCCAAAGCTCTTAGTCGCTGCGGTGCAGAGATTTATTATGGAAAACAGCAGTCTTCTCTTGCGGTAGCTGACAGTGCAGCCGAGCTTGCGGCTCAGCTTCAGAAGATTTTAGTGGAAACGGGAGCGGAGAAGCTGAATATTATTGCACATTCTAAGGGCGGGCTGGACAGCCGTTATGCAGTCAGCAGGCTGGGTATGGCACCTTATGTGGCATCATTAACCACTATTAATACCCCGCACCGAGGTGTAGTTTTCGGACAGATTTTGCTTAAGAAGCTGCCCGGATTTCTGATTTTACAGGTTGATAAACATTATAACAAACTGTTTCATATTCTTGGGGATACGAAACCTGATTTTCTTGGAGGAGTCAGGGATCTTACCGCAGAAAGGTGCAGGATTTTCAATGAAGAAACACCGGATGCAGAAGGAGTTCTCTATCAGAGTGTTATGAGTTATATGAAAAAGCCTTCTGCGGCGGGATTTCCGCTGAACTTTACCTGGTATCTTGTAAAAAAATGTGACGGGGAACTGAGCGATGGACTGGTTGCAAGAAGCAGTGCTTTATGGGGACAGTTTCTGGGAGAGGTTTCTGTGCAGGGGAAGAGAGGAATTTCCCATGGTGATATGATCGACCTGATGAGAGAGGATATTGAAGGATTTGATGTGCGGGAGTTTTATATTGAGCTTGTGAAAGGACTCAAGGAAAAAGGGTTGTAAACTATGTTTATCGATATGAAAAGCCAAGTGCTTTAAGAAAGCGGCGGAATGTCCCCGTTTTTCCAGAGAAATAAGCTTCTGCCCCGAAGGGTATAAATAATATTCCTATGGTGGATGTCAGTGACCTGACCAATTCTGTTTATATTGCGGAATTTCTGTATCCTGAGGATTCGGAAAATTTTCTTTATCCTAGTTTCAACGTGATGCCTCGTGTCAATTTGAGGCCTTTCGGGCTTGAACCCATGGATGGGAGAACTTGACTGGAACAGAAAGATGGCAGAGTGTACTGCTGCTATTTCCACACAGGGAAGAGAGTTTACGATGTCAGCGTTCCTCATGCTACCAAGGAAATCGCTTATTTTATTCCGCCAAATCCGGATAAAAGCCCGAAGATTTTTATTTTGGGAATTCCCGGGACCTCGAAATGCAACAACAGAGGACTGTACGGCAGATGATCGTGGCAATACTGTCATCGATGCACTGGATGACGGATTTTACATTTTTAAAATGATAGAAGATTAAAACTGCTTTTTATGCTGCGAGTACGGATTCTCTGGCCCGATGGCAGTTTTTCTTTTTTGCCATATTCTCTTTCTGAAGGAAAAGGCACTTCAAAAAGGTCATAAAACGTATTATAATAATAGCAACAAATATATCTGCCTGCGGCGGCACTAGGGCCTTCGTGGGTATGGCCATGAGAGAAGAGGAGAATTATATGGTTATAGACTTCATGCAAAAGCCTATTGCAGCGGCTATTCGTACAGAAAGAGACTTCAGCACTGCACTGCGATCGGATGTAGATATGGTATTCCTGCTGCATTCCAATATTATGACAGTTAACCAGTGTGTCAAGGAGATACACAGTGCAGGGAAAAAGGCTTTCATTCATGTTGATTTTGCCGAGGGTATCGGTAAGGACAGATTTGGATTGGAGTTTCTGGCCAAGCAAGGGGTTGACGGGATTCTGACAACCAGAACAAATATCGTGAAAGCGGCAAAGGAACTGGGCCTGGTGACAGTGCAGCGTTTTTTTATGGTGGATTCCCATTCAGTAGGCACATCTGTAGAGTCCATTAAGATTTCCAAGCCTGATATTATTGAAATTATGCCCGGAATTGTTACCAAGAAGATCAGGGAGTTTTCGGAAAAGGTGGATATGCCCATCATTGCAGGTGGTATCGTTGAAACAATTGATGAGGTGAGGGCTGCGCTTGATGCTGGGGCAGCTGTTGTCTCTACGGGTGAAGCCGCGCTGTGGAGCATGAAGGTGTAAAGTGACTTCGCAGGAAGCGAAGCAGATATTGAAGGAGAAAAGGTATGAAAATTAAATTTTGCGGAGCTTCAACAGGCGTGACAGGCTCCTGCCATCTGCTGACGACAGATAATCACAAGGTGCTTTTGGATTGCGGACAGTTTCAGGGAGGTAAAGCACAGGAAGCATTAAATTATGAACCGTTTCCTTTCGATCCTGCAGAGATAGAATGCATGATTCTGAGCCATGCCCATATCGACCATTGCGGCAGAATTCCCCTTCTTGTAAAGAGAGGCTTCAGAGGGAAAATTTATTGTACTGATGCTACAGCTGATCTGCTGGACGTGATGCTGAAGGACAGCGGATTTATTCATGAAAAGGATGCGGAATGGAAGAGCAGAAAAGCTGAGAGAGCAGGAAAACCGCCTGTGGAACCTCTTTACACATATAATGATGCTGTAGAGGCACTTCAATATGTGGAGCCGGTTCTTTATGATCAGATGATTCAGATCAATGATCACATGCGGATTGTTTTCAATGATGCAGGACATATTTTAGGCTCCGCGATTACGGAGCTTTGGATTGAAGAGAATGGAAGGGAGTCTAAGGTCGTGTTCTCAGGAGATCTGGGCATGGTGGACCGACCGATTCTGCGAGATCCAACCATCATAAAAAAGGCGGATTATGTTATCATGGAAACCACCTATGGAAACAGGGTGCATCCTGCCAACAGCACCAGCATTCAGTCTCTTTTGGACATTGTGCTGAAGACTACAAGGCGAGGCGGTACTGTGGTGATTCCGTCCTTTGCAGTAGGCAGAACTCAGGAACTGATTTATGAGTTTAATAAGTTCTATGAAGAACACAGTGAGTACAAGGACGAGATGGATCAGCTCATGGTTTATGTAGACAGTCCAATGGCTACCACAGCCACAGAAGTATTTCGTAAAAATGCGCAGGTATTCGATGAGGAAACCAAAGAGTATATTTTGAGAGGAGATAATCCGCTTGATTTCAAGAATCTGAAATTTACACGAAGCACGGCTGAATCACAGGCTCTTAATATGGATAAGAGTCCAAAGGTTATTATTTCTGCCAGTGGTATGTGTGAAGCGGGGAGAATCCGTCACCATCTGAAACACAATCTGTGGGATTCCAAGTCCAGTGTTATTTTTGTTGGATATCAGGCTGAAGGAACTTTAGGAAAACTTCTGGTAAACGGAGCTAAAGATGTTGTGCTGTTCGGAGAAGAAATTCATGTGAATGCAGAAATCTATAATCTGGAGGGATTTTCCGGCCACGCAGATCAGAACGGGTTGTTTACATGGGCTGCGGGATTTCAGCAGAGACCAAAACAGGTTTTCCTGGTTCATGGTGAAGAGCAGTCTAAGAAAGATTTTGCAAAACTGCTTCATGATAAACTGGATTACGATCCAGTGGTGGTTTTGGGAAACTCTGAATATGAGCTGGATATGAACACGGCACAGCTTGTCAACTTTGAAGAGGCGTCAGATACTGGCGTGGAATATGAAGAAATTCAGAATGTAAGACAGCAGATCTCAGATATTCACAATGATATTGAAAGTATTTTGTATAACGCAGATCTGGCCATGGGCAGCCACATTTCGCAGGAAAAGATGATAAAAATCAACAATATTGTTCAGGAACTTGCGAAAGCCACCATGGTGCTGGGCTCTACTGTTACAGAAGAAGATCGTTCTTCTGAAGAACAGAAGTGACAAGGTGGAAGTTACTGATAATCGACAATAAACGGAGAAGCGACATGAAGAACGTAATTGTAATTGGAATTGCTGGGGGTACAGGTTCAGGAAAAAGCACCCTGATTAATAACATCAAAAAACAGTTCAGCGATGAGATCACCATGCTCAGTCATGATTTTTACTATAAGGCTCATAATGATATGACATATGAACAGCGGTGCGCTCTGAATTACGATCATCCGGATGCCTTTGACACGGATTTGATGATCGATCATATCAGAAGGCTGAAAAACTGGGAGGAAATAGAGCGTCCTGTATATGATTTTACTATCCATAACAGATCAGAAGAAACTGTGGTTGTAAGACCTGCCAAGGTAATTGTGGTGGAAGGTATCCTGATTTTTGAAAATAAAGAGCTTCTGGATCTGTTCGACATCAAAGTTTTTGTGGATACCGATGCAGATGTGCGCATTATCAGGAGAATTCTGAGAGATGTGCAGGAACGGGGCAGAACATTGGAATCGGTGGTGACCCAGTATCTGACAACTGTAAAGCTGATGCATGAACAGTTTGTAGAGCCAAGCAAAAAGAACGCAGACATCATTGTGCCTGAAGGGGGTTTTAATGTAGTGGCTCTGGATATGCTGAACCATAGGATACGTTCATTGCTTCGGGAAGAAGAACAATAGAATTAACAGTATAAGAGGGCGTTTTTTGCCAGAAGAAATCCAAGATGTGTCTATGGCAGAAGAACGCAGATATACAGAAAGAGGAAATGATGAAAGATTTAAAACTTGCCCTGTTGGGTTTTGGAAGTGCAGGCAGAGCCTTTGCTAAAATGCTTTTAGAAAAGCAGGATGAAATCAGAGATGCTTATGGAAGAAAGGTTGTGGTTACAGCTATTTCTACAGCATCCAGAGGAACCGTTGTAAATTCTGAAGGTATTGATCTGGAAAAGGCACTGAAGGATATTGAAACGGAGGGCGCCTTTGGTGAGAATACACCAGGCCTTTGCCGGATGTCCTCTGGAGGTCATTGAAAAGGCTGACTGTCATGTAGTAATTGAAATGACACCGCTGAATATCTTTTCGGGACAGCCTGCTATTGATCATATCAGGAAGGCCTTCAGTCTGGGACATCATGTTATTACTGCAAATAAAGGACCTATTGCCTGGGCATTCGATGAGCTGAAAAAAGAGGCCAAAGAAAAGAATTTGTGTTTCTTTTATGAAACCACAGTGATGGATGG
>CABSEO010000076.1 GCA_902476665.1 uncultured Emergencia sp. | reverse complement strand
AAACATGAAAAGCAGCTGCAGTGGTGAAGGCTGTCCGGGCTCTGCTATGAAAGATTTGAGAGTCGCTGGCGCCAGCAGTCCGCAAAATTCAGAGGAAACCCAGGCAACTGATCAGCCTTCCCGTCTTCAGAACTGGCCAGTACAGATCAGACTGGCGCCGCTGAAAGCGCCATATTTTGACAGGGCAAATCTTCTCATTGCCGCTGACTGCACTGCTTATGCCTACGGTGCTTTTCACAGCAGGTTCATGAAAGATAAAGTAACCCTCATCGGCTGTCCCAAACTGGATGCAGCTGACTACAGCGAAAAACTGGCAGAAATTCTCCGTCAGAATGACATTGCCAGTGTTTCTGTCATCAGAATGGAAGTTCCATGCTGCGGCGGTCTTGAAACAGCGGTAAAGAAAGCAATTTCCGAAAGCGGAAAATTCCTGCCTTCTCAGGTAGTGACTATTTCCACAGAGGGTGATATAATCTAAGCAGTTATTTTTTTAAACGGAGTAATTGCAATATGAAAAAAGTCTTAGTCATCGGCTCAACGGTTGCCGACATCATCGTAAATCTGGACTTTCTGCCGACTACAGCACAGGATGTCCATATCAAATCACAGACCATGGCGCTGGGTGGCTGCGCTTACAATGTATCTGATATGATTCGTCATTTTCAGGTTCCATATACCCTGTTTTCTCCAATCGGAACAGGTCTCTACGGGGATTTTGTCAGAAATCAGCTGGCTGCCAAGGGTCTTGCTTCACCCATGCCCACTCCTGATCAGCCCAACGGCTGCTGCTACTGCTTTGTAGAAGAAAGTGGCGAACGTACCTTCATTGTAGAACATGGCGCAGAGTACCTCTTCTATAAAGAATGGTTCGATATGCTGAAGCCGGAAAAAATCGGCAGCATTTACATCTGTGGGCTGGAAATTGAGGATAAAACAGGTGGAACCATTATAGATTTTCTGGAAACGCATCCTGAGATTCCTCTTTTTTTCGGACCGGGACCACGCCTGAAAATGATCGATCCGAATTTGATGAACCGAATCTTTGCCCTCCATCCGGTAGTTCATCTCAACGAGGATGAAGTCTGCAGATATACAGAAAAAGATACTATAGAAGAGGCATCAAAAGCACTTTACGCCATGACCCAAAACACTGTCATTGTCACCAACGGAGAAAACGGAGCCTTCTTCTATGATGGAGAAGAATTTATTCATGTGCCTCCTGTCAAAGCTTCCTCCGTGGTGGATACCATCGGCGCAGGAGATGCCCATATGGGCGCCGTCATCGCCTGTCTGCAGAAAGGCATGAGCCTCTATGATGCCATTGCAAAGGCCAATGCTGCCTCAGCTCTGGTTGTAGCCCAAAAAGGCGGAACCATATCCGACGAAGACTTTCAGCAGCACATGTCACAGTCAGAAAACTAAACAGAAAAATAAAAGTTGTGCAATACAACTGAAAAGATAAGACTTTTCAGGTTTTGCACAACTTTTCTCTTTATTTTACTGTAATAGTGCAGCTTCTGCTGAGGCCGTTGCTGGTCTTAACCGTAATCACAGCTTTACCTTTTTTCAGGGCAGTGACTTTTCCTTTGCTGCTCACCGTTGCAACCTTTTTATTAGAAGAAGTCCAGGTCAGCTTTCTGCCATTGACACCGTTCTTTGAAAGGGTGGCCTTCAGGGTATAGCTTTTTCCCCTGTAAATTGACTTAGAGGAATAATTCAGTTTAATACTGCTGACAGCATTGGCCGTACATTTTACCTTATAAAGCACGTCGTTTCCTGCCGCATCCACTGCATAAACACTATAAACAGAAGGAACAGCCATGGTCTTAGTACCTTTTCCCTCTTCATCCAGGTTTACCCGGTAACCCATTCCGCTTCTGAAATAAGTCAGGGTTTTATCCCCCCTTGCATACATGACTTTCGGTTCTCTGCCACTGTCATCAGAGGCGGTTACGTTGAGACGCTGTTTATAGGATCCGCTGATTTTCGATACTGTCGCTTTCAGAATTGGAGCCTTGGTATCAATGTGATAGTCATCCTCAGTATAGGTTAAAGGGGTATAAGCATTGAGATACCGGTTCTTTGCCACTTTACCTCCCAGAGTTGAACGTGTATCTGCTCCATCCAGTATCAGAAACCGCAGTTCCGGTGCATTGATATCCGGATACCAGCTATGAAGGAGTGCAGCAGTTCCGGTGACAAAAGGTGCCGCCATAGAAGTTCCGGACATATTGCCGTAGCCACCCCCTGCCAGTGTACTGTAAATATCTGTCCCCGGAGCCGCAATATCCACCTGGGTGCTGCTGTAGTTTGACTGCGTATTCAAAACCCCGGTTCGACGAGCGTTTCCCACACAGATAATATTGTCCAGATCATAGCATCCCGGATAAATAGGTCTGCTGTCAAGGTTGCTTCTGTCATTTCCCGCTGCGCAGACAAAAAGCATATCAGAAGAAGCTATAGTATTATACAATGTAATATCATTGGCATAGGAACCCATGCTAAGATTACAGATATCTGCTCCGTTTGCCTCCGCATATTTGATCCCTTTCACCAATGCAAAGGTGGAGCCTGTTCCCTCTTTGCCTCTGAGCACTTTGACGCTCATCAGTGAGACTGTATCTGTCACTCCTGCAACACCACAGATTCCTGTCCAGTTATCGCTGACAGCTGCTATGGTTCCCGCACAGTGAGTTCCGTGATTGTATTCAGAATTAATGGATTCTGCCCGTAATGCAGTTCCATTGGCAAAGTCATAGCCATAGACATCATCAATATAGCCGTTTCCGTCATCATCTATCCCGTTTCCTGCAATTTCTCCGGTATTCTTCCACATGTTTTCTGACAGATCAGAATGAGTGAAATCAATTCCGCTGTCGATTACGGCCACTACCGTCTTCTGCAGGGATTCACCGCTTTGGGAAATATACCGGTATGCCTTTTCAAAGTCAATATCCATTCCATTCTGTGTATCCAGGAGTCCCCACTGAAGACTGTAATAAGGATCATTTGTCTTGGCCGCCTCATAAACATAATTGGGCTGAACCAGCAGATTCCGCGTCTCCGTCTGCAAATCCGCAAAAATATCTTCCTGGGAAATTCCGTTATCCACGCGAATCAGTGCCGTATGATCATCTGCAAATTCAATTTCTTTTATGTATTCAGGCAGCTTCAGCACTTTCAAATCCGAATCAGCAGAGAGCACATACTCTCTTTTCACAACCTCAGCTGCACTGCCGTCACCGCTGCCTGACTGCAGATCTGCCGCAAAAACAGCCGTCTGCCAGGTACAGAGCAAAGATACTGTCAGTATTGCAGTAAAAATCTTTTTTATTCTGCTTCCTGTCATGTGTGTCTCCCTTCTCATAAAACAAATACTCCTTTTCCCTTGTAGAACCTTTTGATTTCTATGTATTTTCCCATTATAGACCGGATATCATATTTTTGACCCATTTTTTCGAGCGGAATCTAAAGGTCAGAATCATCGCTTTTGTGATCTCTTCACACTTGAACATAAGCACCGCCATATAAATAGGAAGCCCCAGCCAAAGAGCACCGATATAGGCAAGAGGTACCGCTACCAGCCACAGACTTGCACATTCTGCCAGCATAGCAAATTTGGTGTCACCGCCGCCCCGAAGAGTACCGGTAATATTGATTCCGTTATACAGATTAATGCCCAGAAATCCACCGTAAATCAGCAGAATTCTAAATGTATATTCTTTTCCTTCCGGAGAAAGATTAAAAAGCCCTGTCATCGGTTTCGCCGCAATCATCAGTATTAATCCCATGCAGACACCAAGGAAAACCCCCACTCGCAGCAGTTTCTTCCCCAGTATATAGGTTTCTTCTGTTTTTCCTTGACCCAGCTTCTCTCCCACCAGAATCAGAGTGGCGTCACCTACACTGAATCCGGCAAAAGAAAAAATATTATTGATGGCTGCAGCTGCCTGATAGGCAGCATAAGCCGTGGTTCCCAGTTTTGCAAAAGCCGCCACATACATGGTCTGACCCAGGCTCCACAAAAGCTCATTTGTTGTCGTCGGCAGAGTGTTCTTCACAATCCGAAGCACCATTTCCTTTTTCCATCCGAAATATTCACGAAAAGGCCCATAAAAGCAATTAGCTTTTCTCCTTACAAAATATAAGGCAATGAGCATTTCAAAAACTCTGGCTGTGGTGGTTGCTGCAGAAGCCCCCGCTACGCCCAGTGCCGGTGCACCGAACTTTCCGAAAATCAGAATATAGTTGAGAATCACATTGGTAAAGAAAACCACGCCACTGATCAGCATGGGAATTTTCGTCTGCTGAGTTGCTTTGAAGGCCATAGCCAAAGGAGAGGATACAGCCATGCAGAAGAAAGTTATCGTCCCAATTTTTACATAAGAGCCTGCCAGCTGCACAATTACCGGATCCGTGGTATAGAAAGACAGCAGCTGTTCCGTGAAAAAGAAGGCAGCAATGAAAAACAGAGATGCCGCACACAAGGCCACAGAAACCGATAGTCCTACAACTTTCCGGATATTTTTGTAATCCTTTACCCCGAAAAACTGCGCGGTAAAAGTTGCTGTTCCACTGGTAAACCCAAACAGCATCAGATAAAAGATATAGTAAATCTGAGTGGCAATGCCCACTGAAGCCAGTTCTGCTTCACCCAGACTTCCCACCATCAGATTATCCACAAGTCCTAATGTGGCGGATACCACACCTTGTATGGCAATAGGACCTGCGATTTTGGCAAGTTTCCTGTAAAGATTCTCCTCCTGTACTAAACGTTCTTCCTTAATCACAATTCCTCCTGCTGAAATATATTCTGCGTATTCTGCCGGATTTTCATCTATTTATCCTGTTCCCCGCTGAGGCTGTCCTGTCTTTTTTCTGCCTCCCGCTCTTCTTTTGCAATGTTGACAGCTTTGATATGCGGCATCTTGTGACTCGGATCAGTCAGAAACACATACAGGTAAATGACTGCTATTCCGACCAGAACAAAAGCATCCTTGTAAAGTTCTCTGCTGACCAGAACTGCCGCCATACCCATAATTGCACTGATTCCGTACAGCATCAGAACGGCTCTTCTCTGTCCATAGCCGGATTCCATCAATCTGTGATGGAGATGGCCCTTGTCTGCCTCCATAATCGGCCTGTGATTGACCACTCTTCGCAGGATTGCAAAGAAAGTGTCAAAGATAGGAATTCCCAGTACAATAACCGGCACCACTACTGCAATGACAGTAGAGCGCTTCAGCGGTCCCACAACTGACAAGGCGGCTATCATGAATCCCAGAAACAGAGAGCCTCCGTCTCCCATAAAAATCTTTGCCGGGTAAAAGTTAAACGGCAGGAATCCCAGACATCCGCCGGCAAGAGCCAGCATCGCCAGACATACCACCATCATGCCATACTCATCACCATGGATATAGGCTACATAAGCGATACATAAAGAGGCAATGGCTGTGGTGCCCGCTGCAAGACCATCCAGTCCGTCGATCAGATTGATCGTATTAGTGATTCCCACAATCCATAGTACCGTTACCACAAAGCAGACAGCCTCTCCAAAGTGAACAGCGCCTTCTCCAAAGTAGTTGGTAATAAACTTAATCCGGAGTCCCATATAATACATCAGTATGGCTATCAGAAGCTGTACACCGAATTTCACCTTAGCGTCCAGATTCTTCAAATCATCTACTACACCAAGGCAATAGATAAGGGTTCCACCGATCATCACGGGTATGATCTTCTCATTTCCGCCTGCATAGATAGCAAGAGACCCTATGGTTCCCACAAAGATAGCCAATCCGCCAAACCGTGGCATGGCTTTGCTGTGCATTCTGCGTCCATCTTTCGGGATGTCCATGGCACCGATTCTGGGAGCCAGTTTAATGGCAACAGGTGAAAAAATCATCGCCAGCACTGCTGACGTGATAAAGGCTGCAGCCAGTGTTAATCTTGTTATTTCCATCTTATTCCTCTAGTCCTCAAGCATTACAATTTTCAGTCCGGCCTGTTTCAGGATTTCCACTGCTAGTTCATCAGGGTATCCCTCTTTTACAACGATCCGCTTGATCCCTGCGTTGATAATCATTTTCGCACAGATTACACAAGGATGATGGGTGATATAAATACTGCCTCCCTCAATGCTCTGTCCTAAAGTGGCAGCCTGAATAATCGCATTCTGCTCCGCATGAATCGCTCTGCAAAGCTCATGGCGCTGACCGGAAGGCACATTCAGTCTCTCCCGCTCGCATCCTCCCAGTTCACTGCAGTGAGGAACTCCTTTAGGAGCACCGTTATATCCGGTGGCAATAATATGCTTGTCCTTAATGATTACAGCGCCTACCCTTCTGCGCAGACAAGTAGAGCGCTGAGCAGTTAACTCTGCCATCTGCATGAAATACTCATCCCAGCTGGGTCTGGTATCCTTGGTCGGAATCTTTGTATCAACCATAATTGAATCCTCTCTTTCATCAAAGTTATTTTATCTGTTTCAACTTCTCTGCATCGTAAAAAATTTCCATCAGGAAAAGCCCTTGCGGTGGTGCGGTATGTCCAGCTCTGCTTCTGTCTCCAGACCTCAGAATAACGGGAATATCCTCCGGTTGCTTTCTTCCCTGACCCACTTCTATTAGCGTTCCAGCTATGATTCTCACCATGTTGTAAAGAAATCCGTCACCCGTAACCTCTATATAAAGTTCACAAGAATTCACCTCACGGACCCTCAAGCTGTAGATAGTCCTTACTGTAGTTTCACGGGGCGTTCCTCCTGCAGCCTGAAAACAGGCGAAATCATAAGTGCCTTCAATAAAGGCTGCCGCTTTCGCCATGGCTGTGCTGTCCAGCTTCTGCCTGATATGATAGCAGTAGTTTTTCTGAAAAACACTCGGCTCACAGCCATGTCTGACAATATATCTGTAAGTCTTTCCTCGTGAATTAAAGCGTGCATGAAAGTCAAGAGGCACTTCCTCTGCTGCTGTAATTCTGATATCGCCGCAACAGTATCCACTACCGCATCCTGCCGCCAGCAGATTGTTTGCGGCAAGAGGAAGTCGCTCTGCAGGAATACCGAATTTCCCCCGAAAGGAAGCCCTCTGTCCCAGGGCATGAACTCCCGCATCAGTACGACTCGTTCCGTTCAGCTGTATTGTCTGTCGGCAAAGATAGCTGAGCACTTTTTCCAGCTCTCCCTGAACGGTTCTGACGCCGGGCTGTCTCTGCCATCCTGAAAAACCTGTGCCGTCGTATTCAATTGTCAGAAGAATATTCCGTTCCATTGAAATGTATTGTCCTCCGGACTGAAGTCTCTGCTGTTTTACCTATTTTCTCGGCAGTTCTATCTGCTTATTGTCTTTTGACTCTCTATAAAGGGTAAACTTGCGGCCGATAGCCTGAACAAATTCAGCTCCCAGCTGTTCCGCAATCAGATTTGCTGTCTCTTTCGGAACAAGTTCACATCCCTCCTGAATCTTGACTTTCACCAGTTCTCTGCAGGTCAGACCGGTATCCACTTCTTTAATCACATTTTCCGTCAGCCCCTGCTTTCCGATATATACGGTCGGCTCTGTAGTCTGTGCCAGACCTCTTAAAAAACTTCTCTGTTTGCTTGAAATCATAAATTTTCCTCTTTCTTTTTATTCTGCGTATAGTCCATTATAGTATAACACAAATCCCAGATTTTTGTTGAAGAAATTCTGGTCATCAAATCTCCAATAGTATCCTTCTATTTGCAGTAAAGTCCATTTTGTTAATTGCACAACAACACTCAAATCAACTTTTATGCCAAAATAAAAACGTTGAAATTTCAACGTTTTTAAAATCATGCAGAATCAACACCCTGCCATTATTTAGTATTAATTGTATCCTCTTTTATATTTCCGCTTTTTAAGCGTTTTATTTGCTTTAATTGTATATGTATACATTTTTGCTTTTCAACACGCAGACCAGTCTTACAGATAAAGTACCTGTTCAAATCCCCAGAAAAACACCATATAAAACGCCGAGGCTGC
>CABSEO010000075.1 GCA_902476665.1 uncultured Emergencia sp. | reverse complement strand
GGAGACCATCAGACAGGACTATATCAGGACAGCTAAATCAAAAGGTGCTCCGGAAAAGACCATTATATGGAAACACGCTCTGAAAAACGCTCTGCTTCCTGTTGTTACCGCTATGGGCATGAACTTCGGCGCAAGTCTTGGTGGTTCAGTGATTGTTGAAACTGTATTTGGCGTTCCGGGGCTTGGCATGCTGATTGTAAATTCCATCAGACAGAAGGACACGCCGACGGTTATGGCGGCCACTCTGTTCCTGGCGGTGCTGTTCTGCCTGGATATCCTGTATGCCTACATAGATCCTCGTATTAAGGCAAAATATAAGAACTGATGGGCGAAAGGAGAGATAAAATGAGCGAAATGACAATGAGCAGAACACTGAATGACTCTAAAAAGAACAGCCAGATAAAAGAGATCTGGCGCAGATATAGAAAAAGCAAGACTGCCATGCTGGGACTGATTCTTTTGATTATTGTACTTCTCATGGCCATCTGTGCAGATTTGATTGTGCCTTATGAGATGTGTGTTACCAACAATCCTTCTATCAGACTGCAGGGACCTAGTGCAGAACACTGGTTCGGCACTGATGAGCTTGGCAGAGATGTTTTTGCCCGTGTAGTTCACGGTTCCAGATTTTCCCTGTGGATTGGCGTATCTACCAGTATCTTTTCACTGATCATTGGAGGCTTTCTGGGGGCTGTTGCAGGCTTTTACGGAAAAACCATAGACAATATTATCATGCGTGTGACTGATGTTGTCATGACAGTACCGCCGATTCTGCTGTCTCTGGCTGTTGTGGCGGCTCTTGGTGCAAACCTGACCAACCTTCTGATTGCAATTACTATCTCCTGTGTACCTAATATGGTAAGAATGGTCCGTTCTGTAGTTCTGACAGTTGTGGATATGGACTATATTGAAGCCGCAAAATCCTATGGAGGCTCTGATCTGAGAATCATTCTGAAATATGTGGTTCCTAATGCGCTGGGACCGATTATTGTAACCACAACTATGAACGTTGCAGCTATGATTCTGTCAGCCAGCGGTCTGTCCTTCCTGGGTATGGGTGTACAGCCGCCTTCACCTGAGTGGGGTGCACTGCTTTCCGATGCAAGACAGTATATGTTTAATGCTCCGTATCTGCTGTACTTCCCGGGCATATTTATCGTGATTTCTGCACTGAGCTTTAATCTTGCAGGAGACGGACTGAGAGATGCTCTGGATCCTAAGCTGAAGAACTAGAGAAAGGAAGGTACATATGAAAGAAACTTTCTTAAAGGTCAAAGACCTGGAAGTGATATATAAAACCGATTTGGAGACTGTATATGCAGTCAATAAGATCTCATTTGATCTGGAGCGAGGTGAAACTCTGGGACTGGTTGGAGAAACAGGAGCTGGAAAAACAACCACAGCGCTTTCTCTTTTAAGGCTGCTGCCGGAACGTACGGCTCGCATTGTAGGTGGTGGCATTGAATTTGAGGGAAAAGACCTTCTGGAAATCCCTGAAAAAGAAATGCAGAATATTCGTGGCGAAAAGATATCTATGATATTCCAGGATCCGATGACTGCCCTGAATCCTGTACTGACCGTAGGTGATCAGATTGCGGAGTCTCTGCTGCTTCACGATGATGTGGGAAGAAGCAAAGAAGTCATCGAGCAGAGAGTTGAAGAAGTTTTGGAAATGGTTGGAATCCCAGCTTCCAGAAAAAAAGACTATCCGCATCAGTTTTCCGGAGGTATGAAGCAGAGGGTGGTTATCGCCATTGCACTGGCCTGCAATCCGCAGCTCCTCATTGCTGATGAACCGACTACAGCGCTTGATGTAACGATTCAGGCTCAGGTGCTGGCTATGATGACAGAACTGAAGGAAAAACTGGAAACTGCCATGATTATGATTACCCACGATTTGGGTATTGTAGCGCAGACATGTGACAAAGTAGCCGTTATGTATGCGGGAGAGATTATCGAATACGGAACGGTAGAAGATATCTTTACAGGGGAACATCATCATCCTTATACTGTAGGGCTTTTTGGCTCCATTCCAAATCTGGAAGAGGAAGAAGAAAGACTGCATCCTATTGATGGTATGATGCCTGATCCGACAGATTTACCGAAAGGCTGTGCATTTTCGCCAAGATGTCCTCACTGTACAGAAAAATGCAGAGAGATTCATCCTGAGGAATACGCTCAAGGCACTCATAAAATCAGATGTCTTCTTTTTGAAGACTGGGAGAAGGAGGCATAGATATGGCAAAACCGTTAGTTGAACTTGAAAATCTGACCAAATATTTCGATGTAGGAAAGAAAGCAAAACTTCATGCTGTAGACGGTGTGACACTGAAGATCAACGAAGGAGAAACACTGGGTGTGGTAGGCGAGTCTGGATGCGGAAAGTCTACTCTGGGAAGAACCGTGCTCAAACTTCATGAGCCTACTGCAGGAAAAATTATCTTTGACGGTCAGGATATTACCAATTATAAATCTTCCAAGCTTCATGAGATCCGTCAGGATATGCAGATGATTTTCCAGGATCCTTATTCCAGTCTGAATCCTAGAATGACTGTGCAGGAGCTTATTGCAGAGCCTCTGATTATCAATAAGGTATGCAAAAGCAAGAAAGAAGTGTTTGATAAAGTAGCGGAACTGATGGAGACTGTAGGTCTTGCAGAACGTCTTGCCACTGCATATCCCCATGAACTGGACGGAGGCAGAAGACAGCGTATCGGTGTTGCAAGAGCGCTGGCTCTTAATCCAAAATTTATCGTCTGCGATGAGCCGGTGTCTGCTCTGGATGTATCTATTCAGGCACAGATTCTGAATCTGCTGATGGATTTGCAGGAAGAGAGAGGACTGACCTATATGTTCATTACCCACGATCTCAGTGTGGTAAAACACATTTCCAATCATATTGCTGTTATGTATCTGGGAAAATGTGTAGAAATGTGTTCCTCTAAAGAACTGTTTAAAAATCCTCTGCATCCTTATACAAAGGCACTTCTTTCAGCTATTCCGATTCCGAGTATCGAAATGAAAGGAAGAAAGATTCAGGTCATCAAAGGTGAGGTGACCAATCCAATCAATCCAAAGCCGGGCTGCAGATTTGCTGCCAGGTGTCCTCTGGCCTCAGAGGAGTGCAGGCCTGCCGATATTCCATTTGAGGAAGTATCAGAAGGCCATTATGTAGCCTGCTGTAAGGTGAAAAAATAAAAATAAAGGTGTAAAGAAAGCCGCCCTGCCGGAGGAAACAGTCTGAGGCGGGCGTTTCTTTTTTAGGAGAAAGGCAAGGAAACAATATGAACGAAAGCATAAGGACAAAGAAAGTAAAGGAACTGAAGGAATGGCAGAAAAAGATGCATGCTTATCACCATGCAGTTGCTCTTTTGAATTATGATGCTGCGACAACCATGCCTGGCGGTGCATCGGAAACTCTGGGAAGCACTTTGGAGACTCTCAGTGGAGAAGTATATAAAATGACTTGCGATCCTGCCTTTAAGGAACTGCTTTCAGCACTTTCTGAGGAGAAGGACAGTCTGGATTTACAGACTCGCAGAGAAGTGGAAGAACTGCTTTATGAGCAGGAGAAAATGGAAAAGGTGCCGGAAGAAGAAATAACGGCAGCAGAGGCGGCTCAGAATCAGGCAAATCACATCTGGCAGATTGCAAAGAAGAATAATGACTATGAATTATTTAAGCCTTATCTTTCCAATCTGATAGAAATTAAAAAAAGATATGCCGGTTATGTAAATCCTGGTGGTGACATATATGATACGTTAATGAATGAATTTGAACGGGGTATGACCAGAGCGCAGATGGATCCATTCTTTTCAGATTTAAAAGAAAAGACCGTGCCACTTCTTGCTGCAGTAAGCCGTTCAGATGCAAAACCGAGAATGGACTTTCTGAAAGGTTCCTTTGAGACAGCAAAACAGAAAGAACTGTCAGAGTATGTGATGGATGTAATGGGTATCGATAAGAACCGCTGCATTCTGCGTGAAACAGAGCATCCGTTCACTACTGAATTCTCTAAAAATGATGTGAGGATTACCACCAAATATGTGGAAGAGGATCTGCTCAGTAATCTGTATAGCGTTGTTCACGAAAGCGGACATGCTATGTATGAACTGTCTGTTTGTGATGAACTGATCTATTCCTGTCTTGGAGAGGGGGCAAGTACTGCTATACATGAATCCCAGTCAAGACTGTGGGAAAACTATATTGGAAGAAGTCTGCCTTTCTGCAGACTGATCTTTCCCAAGGTGAAGGAATTGTTTCCGCAGCAGATGAAAGGGGTCAGTGACGAGGAGTTTTACAGAGCCGTCAATGCTGCCCAGCCAAGTCTGATTCGTACCGACGCTGATGAATTGACTTACTCTCTCCATGTTCTGGTACGGTATGAAATCGAAAAAGGTATTTTTGCCGGAGAGGTTACTGTAGATGAACTGCCGCAGTTATGGAACAGTCTTTACAAGGAGTATCTGGGCATTGATGTTCCAGACGACAGCAGGGGCGTATTGCAGGATGCTCACTGGGCCGGCGGAGCTTTCGGCTATTTTCCGAGCTATGCTTTGGGTACTGCTTACTCCGCACAGATTATGAGAGCGCTGCAGGCTGATATAAATGTCTGGGACTGCTGTGACAAAGGAGATTTTACGCTGGTTCGGCAGTGGCTGAGCGAGAAAATTTATCGCCACGGAATGATTCTTAAAGCTGATGAAATCATTGAAAATACATGCGGCAGATCATTTGACCCTTCTGCCTATACGGATTATCTGACGGAAAAATTCAGTGGACTGTATCAGCTGTAAAAGGAGGAAAAATGTATGATTGAAGCACTCAAAGGCTTATTGAAAATTGAAAGTGTAGCTGAACATGGGAAGGGAGGGTATCCCTACGGACCCGGTCCGGCCGCTGCTTTGGATTATGTGCTGCAGCTTTGCAGCTCTCTGGGCTTTCGAACTAAGAATGCAGACGGAAAGTACGGCTATGCGGAAATTGGAGACGGGGAAGAACTGATTGGGATTCTTTGTCACCTGGATGTGGTTCCTGCAGGAAAGGGATGGAATTATCCTCCTTTTGACGGAACCCTTTGTGATGACAGGCTGTACGGGCGGGGAACGTTAGATGATAAAGGACCTGCAATTGCAAATATCTTTGCCATGAAAGATCTGCTTGACTCGGGAAAACCATTGAATAAACGAATCCGCATCATCTTTGGACAGACAGAGGAAAACGGAGACTGGTATGATATGGATGCCTATAAGGAACATGAGGAACTTCCTGTCTGCGGATATACACCCGACGGCGATTTTCCTGCTATCTATGTGGAGAAGGGGCTCATGCTGGTCACTCTTACCATGGACCTTGCAGAAAGCGGGCTGACGGAGTTATCGGCTGGAAATGCTCCAAATATGGTGCCAGATTTCTGCAGAGCGGTGACAGATGATGGTATCGAATATGAAACCAGTGGAAAGGCAGCTCACGGCAGTGCGCCATGGGCGGGAGAAAATGCACTGACAAAGATGATGGAACAGCTTGCCGGAAAATCAGCCGTTGCAGAAATGTATATGGACCTGATCGGCTATGACGTGTATGGGGGCGGAATTTCCTGCGACTTTTCTGATGAAGCAAGCGGCAGACTGTCCCTTAACTGTGGACTGGTAAAAGTGGAAGACGGAAAGCTGTCGGTTTATCTGGATATTCGTTATCCTGTCAGCTGCTCTCCTGAACAGATTACGGAAAATATCCGGGCAGCAGCAGAGTCTTACGGTGCTGTGGCAGAATGTATCCATGCTAAGACTCCGGTTTACCTTGACAAAGACGGTCCTGTTATGAAATGTCTGTTATCAGCATACAGGGAAGTGACCGGAGACATGAGTGAACCGCTGATTATCGGCGGAGGAACCTATGCCCGTGCAATGGAAAATATTATTGCTTTCGGGCCTAATTTTCCGGATCATGAGAACCGGGAACATAAGGAAAATGAATATATCCTGACAGAAGATTTTCTGGCGCTGCGGGAAATCTACAGAAAAGCTCTGGAGAACCTGTTAGCGTAGCAACCGCATCAGGCGGCACGTCCTCTTATAAAGGAGGTGTTGCAAGATCATCAGGTTAAGTGATGATCGAGCGACACCTTCTTTCTGTTTGTTCCACTAACATGCCCTGTATTCTGCTCTGAGCCTGACATTGACGTTTCAGATTGTGACACTTAACCACAAGTATCAGTTTTAGTAAAATTGAGTATATGGATTCAGAGAAAAAAGCCGTCTGTAGAGTCCAGAGCAACCATATCATTTTATTTTTTCAACTGAAATGACTATAAAATACGAAAAAGAGTATAAACTTTTATACTCAAAATCAGGGATTTTTAATTTTCTGGTTAACGAACTTTTATATTTATACTCAACCTGGTACTTTTTTCAGCTCCCGGTTAACCGTAAGGCAGGTGCTCCGATTCTTTCGGATGAGTGTCCGATGGAGGTATACAGATTTTTTCAGGAATCAGTTCAATGGGAATAATGCCAGATAAAGAGAGTCTTTCGCTTTGGATGCAAAAAAGGAGCCGCTGCTCCATAGATGATGAACATCCGTGGAGCAGCGGCCCGTTGCATTATTTCAGATTCTCAGGATTGAGTGGCTCCAGTTCCGGCAAAACAAAGAGTCCGTCTTTTCTGATCAGCTTGTCATCCAGCCAGATTTCTCCTCCACCGTATTCTGAACGCTGAATCATGACCAGATCCCAGTGCACAGAGGATTTGTTACCGTTGGGGGCGTCTTCGTAGCACATGCCGGGCGTCAAATGAAAGCTCCCTGCAATCTTTTCGTCAAACAGAGTATCTTTCATAGGGTGAAGTACATAAGGGTTGACACCAAAGGCAAACTCTCCGAAATAGCGGGCACCTTCGTCGGTATCAAGGAGCTGATTGATCCGTACAGTATCATTGGAGACAGCTTTGATGATACGGCCGTTTTTTATTTCAAAACGGATATTTTCGTAGGTGAAGCCCTGCTCTCTGCTTGCGGTGTTGTACGTAATACAGCCATTCATGGAGTTCAGCACCGGAGCAGTGTAGACTTCTCCATCAGGAATGTTGGATTCTCCTGCACATTTGACTGCACCAATGCCCTTGATGGAAAACTCCAGATCCGTACCAGGTCCTTTGATATTGACTTTGTCACTTTTGTTCAGGAGCTCAACCAGAGGATCCATTGCGCGGCTCATCTTTGCATAATCCAGTGTACACACGTTGTAGTAAAAATCTGTAAATGCCTCCAGACTGGTATTTGCCAGCTGCGCCATAGAGGCGTTGGGATATCTCAGAATACACCATTTGGTTTTATCTACTCTGTAATCGAGAACCGGCTGCAGTGCTTTGCTGTGCAGACTCAGTTTTTCCGGCGGCACATCGGAAAGCTCTGAAGCATTGGCACCGCCTCGTACTGCAATATAGGCGTCCATACCTTCCATCTGTTTCAGCAGATACTCGTTTTTGAATGCGGCCTGCTTTTCACTGCATTGCAGTAAAAGCTCACGGTTGATTTCACTGTCGGAAATGTTGATAAAAGGTCTTGCACCGGCTTTATATGCCTGACGAATCAGTTCTTTGATGAGAGGCTTGCATTCTCCACCTTCATATTCTATTAAAATATTTTCACCGGCAGAAAGTCTGCAGGAATAATTGATAAGCAGTTCGGCCAGCTTTTTATCTCTGGGATCCATTATATTCTCCTCCTTTTTGGTAATGAGCTGAATTTGTACCTGTATTATATCCTAAAAAGCTTGAATTTAAAAGCATGTTACCGTAAAATATATAAGGCTGATTTACACTTGAGGAGAGACTGTATGAAAAACTATTTCTTTATTAACCCGGCTGCCGGGCAGGGAAAAGGAATTGAAAACTTAATCACCGAGATTGAAGCCGCTGCAGAAACACTGAAGATGCACTGCAGGATTTACGTTACAAAAGGAACCGGTGACGGAGAGATGGCAGCGAAAAGAGCTGCGCAGGAACTTTCCGGAGAA
>CABSEO010000074.1 GCA_902476665.1 uncultured Emergencia sp. | reverse complement strand
GGAGGCAGAAGCCATGGGCGCCAGTGTGAAATTTGATGACTCTCCGTTGGGTCCCCGCAAAGATAAAGATATTGTGACAGAAATCGATGAACTGGCAGAACTGCCTGTCATGAATATAAACAGCGGCCGTCTGGCGGAAACACTGAAGGCCGTTAAGCAAATCAATGACGCCGGCGGAAAGGCTTCTATTGAACTTCACGGACCTGTCACCATTATCAACGGTGTCACAGATCTCATGAAGGTTCTGGTAGGCTGGCGAAAAAAGGGAGATGTTATGGATCGTTTCTTTTCAACGGTCACGGAAGGTCTGACCGATTATGCCCTCGCTGCAAGACAGGCAGGCTGTAAGATCATCTACTATACTGACTCTCCGGGCAGCCTGAATATTCTCGGTCCCAAATATGCCAGACAGATTACAGAAAAATTCACAGTACCATTTCTGAAAAATCTGGATGACAAACTGCCGAAGGACTGCGTAATTCACTTATGTCCAAAGACCTCTTTCATGCTTGCCGGGTGCGGAAAAGCACAGTGGAAACGTCTGGAACTGGAAGAAGCAGTTCCTTACAGTGATGCCTGCATTGCTGCATGCGGCAAAGTAAGAATTCTGGGACAGCGATGCCGCAAACTTCCTGATACCAGAACAAAACACATCAACTATCTGGAGCTTACTGAATAAGGCTGACGCAAAACCGAATTGGAGGTAACCGTCATGAATCACTATTATAATTCCTACTTTAAAGTGGACACAGACACTGTGGTCAGCAACTACCAAAAAGTTCAGACGCATATCGGAAATGATACCGGGATTATTCCGGTTATAAAAGGTAACTGCTATGGTTTTGGACTGGTTCCGATGGCAAAACTATTTAAAGATCGATGCGGAGCCAGAATCATTGCCGACTCTGCCATGTACGAAGCTGTAGAGCTTCGCCGAAACGGAATCGACTGTGAAATTCTGGTTCTGGGAGGGATTCCACAGCATCTGCTTCAGGGAGCCATTGAGTATGACCTGCAGATTCCACTCTTCGAAGAGACTACTGCCCGCCGCATAGAGCAACTGGCAGAAGAAAAAGATGCGAAGGTCCGCGTTCATATTAAAATTGAAACGGGTATGAACAGACTGGGCGTTCGCCCGGGAAAAGATTTGGAAAATCTTTTGAATTTAGTAAAATCTCTAGAACACATTCAGGTTGAAGGAGTCTATACTCACTTTGCCTGCGCCACTGCAGATTACTATGAACCATTTACCCTGCTGCAGTTTCAACGTTTTCAGGAAGGCGTCCGCCAAGTAAAACAGGCCGGCTTTTCACCCCGCTACATTCACTGCTGCAATTCCGCTGCTACATCCTGGTTTCGGGAGGCTGTAGAGTTCAGCACTCACGTTCGTTCCTGCACCTCTATTATGGGTCACATGGCTATGGAAGACGGGAGAGAGCCACTGGGTCTTACAGAACCAGTGGAAATCGGTGCCTACATTACCAATATTCACTCTATTGACAAAGGGGAAAGTATTGGTTACGGACGAGCCTTTACCGCCGAAGCACCTATGAGGATAGCTACCCTTTCAGTAGGTTTTGCTGACGGCTTTTATCCGAAATGGATGCGCAGCCAGGGACCTGTTCTTGTCAACGGACGTAGAACCCGCTTTCTTGGCTGCTGTATGGATCAGTCATTCATTGATGTTACCGATATTCCCTGCACTCTGGGAGATAGAGTGATTCTCATCGGTCGAGACGGAAATGAACAGATCACTACCTGGGAAATGGAACAGTTCTGCGGTAATACTTTTGAATTTTTGTACGGAACTTTAGGAACCAGGGTTGAAAGAATCTACAAATGAGTATACTATTGTAACAGAATACGGAAAAGGCAGCGGTCTTCTGGTTCCGCTGTCTTTCATTTTCATATCCAGAAATTATCGATTTTATTATCGGGAGGGTTTACCTATGATCATTACATTGACTGCAGATAAAACAGATACCTTGAAAGAATATGCCGGTGACAGTATTATCAGACGACTTGATGAAAACAGAACTTTTTTTACCGCCATCGGGGAGAAGGAGTATTTTCTCACGTTTTACTGGATGGATGGAAAAAAAGTCACCATCTTCGCCTCCTGTGAGCATTTTATCATCGCTACTGACAGCAGTGCAGTCCGCGACTTTGCAGATAAAATCGATATACCCGATGATGGGATCCTGCAGCTTCATGAATTTTTTCTGGAACTGACTGCCAGCGATGTTTACAAACTTGAATCACTGGAAAACCTGATCATCTCTCTGGAAGACAAACTTCTTACCGGCCTCTGCCCTACCAGAAGCGGTATCGCGGATATCATTAAAGTCAGAAAAGATCTCCTGAAAGTCAAACGATATTATGAACAGATGGAATTTCTGACCGATGAGCTGTCCGCCATCGATCCAACTTTTTCCTTTATCGACAAGAAGTTTGACAGACTTTTGGAATTCGTTCTCCATCTCCAAGAGTATATTGAGTCAGTTCGGGAAGCTTACCAGTCCCAGATCGATATCGAGCAGAATAATATCATGAAAATCTTTACTGTGGTCACATCCGTCTTTCTGCCTCTCTCTCTGATTGCCGGATGGTATGGTATGAATCTGAAAATGCCTGAGTTCAACTGGCCTTTAGGTTACCCTTTTGTCATCTGCCTCAGTCTGGGCGTCGTTCTGGTTCTTCTGATTATTTTCAAGAAGAAGAAATGGTTTTAAATACTCTCTCCCTGAATATTGTCTCCGTCAGCTGCTCCATCAGATTTCTGCTTTGAAGGTCCAGGAGCAGAACCTCCCGGACCTGTTACATAACTATCTGCCCGATCATCCATACCTGCCTGTCTCTACGGCATATCACCACCACGAATACCGCCTTCTACTGTAATTACACCATTTAAAGTAAGGCTCTCTTCATCTCCTCCGATTTTCAGAGTATAGTCTGCATCCTCCTCCATATCAGTTGTACTGATCAGCACTGCAGAAAATTCTTTCTCAGCAGTAAATGACACCAGTTCCTTTCCTTCTGAATCTGTCAGACATATTTTAGTTCCTGCATCATAGTCTCCCCCTTTATAAAGCAGACTGCACTGTGTCAAGTTCTCACCGAAATTCTGAGCCATCTGGCTGTTGCCTGCCGCCAAAACTGTTCCTCCGCTGATGAATGCTTCCCCATTGTAGTCAATCGGCACCTCCGCGCCATCCGAAGACCCTTGTACAGTAATGAAACCACCACTTACAGTCAGATCTCCGTTGGAATCCAGTCCGTCGCCTGTTTCCGTAGAAAGTGTCATTGTTCCGCCGACAATTTCGATGGACACTCCCTCCTGCTCTGTTTTTTTCTCGTCAGAGTTCCCTTTGGTCGCGTTGATACAGTCATCTGACGCCATAATATTCAGTTCACCGTCCTGCATATAAACCAAGCTTGCCTGAATGCCTTCATTTTCACTGTCAATTTCCACAGTTCCGCCTGTAATCTGGGCAACATAGTCAGCATCAATGCCCTGACTGCCCACGCCGTTTATGCATAAATTACCGCCATCTACAGAAACATAGCCCTGTTCTTTATCCCCATCGTTATTGGACTTGATTCCGTCGCCTTCTGCCGTAACTGTAATTTCACCATCATGGATTCTTACACTGTCTCTTCCGCGAATTCCGTCATATTTTGCGGTTATACTGATTGTCCCGCCAGTTATCTTCAAATCGCCTTTGGATACGATACCGTTCAGGTAGTTCCCCATTACGTTCAGGCAGCCTGAACCGTTGATGGTCAGCGTATCCCTGCTGAACACTGCGCCCCATGGCTCATCTTCAGCAGAACTGTAATCGGTCCCGTCGGCTACGCTGTTTTCTGTTCCTTCAGCCAGCGTAATAAAAGTTTTGTCAGCATTTTCAACGAGAATCCCCGGCCCGTCAGAACAGGAGATTTCAGCTCCGTTCAATACAATCTGCACTTTGTCAGTATCCTTCGCATCCACAATAATCTGTCCGTCTTCCAGTTTCCCGGAGAAAACATATACGCCTTCCTTCGTGATAGTGACAGACTCGTTGGAAAGTACTGTTTCAGTTGCTGTTTCAGGATTCCAGTTTCCATCAAGATCTCTGCGGGTATAACTGGAATCCATCTTACCCGATATCATCAGCTCCGTGCCACTCTCCTCCACGGCATTTTCCCCACAGGAGGAAAAAAACATAATCACTGAAATAAGCAAGACCATTGCTGCGGGCAGTTTAATCTTTCTCATATGCTTTTCTTGTATCTTGAACCCTTAACAAAGTTCTCAATATTTTCCTTTCTTAAAGTTCCCCGGCAGGTTCTTTGAAGCAGTGGCTCTATTTAATGAATCAGGCAGCAGTTCCATTGCACAGAATTCATATAGATTCCCTGTTTTCACTGACAATCCCACAGATAATTTTCAGATTTCCATTTCTGCAGCGTAATGCGTCTAAAAAATCCTTCTCCAGAAAATCTCTTTTCAGTTCTACAGAATATGCCAGTTCAAAAAGACTTCCCATATTGGTGGTCCGAATCTGTATCAGCTGATACTTGTTCGTATATTTTTCAAATAAATCATCAAAATTCCGTCATAATCCAAATTCTCGGGAATCGTGATGCTATGTCTCTCCAAAAGAACTTAATTCAGAACCACGCTGAAAGCTCCGCAGAAGAAAAGGAACATTGCTGCAGCCAGAAGGTATCCCATGCCAGTTGCAATTCCGATGGCTATGGCTGAAAAAATACTGCTGATACCTTTTGCAGTACATGGCAGCGAACGGAACCGCACCAGACTAAAAGCACCTATTACCGCAACTTCCATTCCTAGGTTCCGTTGGCCAGCATAATCACCAACTGTACTGACAGGGGAAGAAATGCAAGAGTCACTACAAAGTCCTTGTGGTAGTTATTCTTAAACATATATATCAGTGCACACCCAATGCCCAGCACTATGGATGCTGCTGTGCATTCCAGAAACTCATCCATTCTCAGACTGCTTAAAGCAGATTCTGTGTCCAGTATACTACTCAGCAGATTTTTCATCTCCCCACTTAACAGCAGAATGTTTCAATAACTCCTTCTG
Source organism: uncultured Emergencia sp. (assembly GCA_902476665.1). Taxonomy (GTDB): domain Bacteria; phylum Bacillota; class Clostridia; order Peptostreptococcales; family Anaerovoracaceae; genus Senimuribacter. The sequence goes on along the minus strand of CABSEO010000074.1, from coordinate 2,934 downwards.
ATAAATTCTTCCATATTTCGAAAATGATGCCGGATAAATCTTCAATGCATTTAAAGCATTTACAAGCCATACAGGAATAGCCCCCAGAGTTTTAATCTCCATAATATACTGTCCCGCAGGTACCTTCATAAAACTGTAGTCGCCTTTTGTAAGATCCAGTTCCCGACTTCTCCAGAGAATGTTCGTATCAAAAGTAATGCGAAGCCGAGGATCCTCTGCTCCCCGCATTGCCAGACGATCATAGGACAGATAAAGCATAGGATACAACTTATATCTCTTTATCATCCACTGTATTTCAGAAAGCAGCTGAGATTTTTCCTTGGGAAGCTTTATGCCTGTGCAAAAGTCAATAGCTTTTCTGTACGGCAGCGCCAGTCTTCTTTTATATACAATACCATCATATTTTTTTTTGATTTCCAGAAAAACAGTATCCGTAACTGACGGCGTTCCGTAACTTCCCAGTCTGAGTTTCTCTTTATACAAAGGGTTTTCTACTGATTCCCTGATCAGATCATATTGAAGCGTGTCAAAGTAAATATTGCAGATTTTATATTTCTCATAGTTATCGTATTCCAGTCTGGAATAGATTCTGCCAATCAGCTGGCGATACTGAGTTTCATTTATCACATATTTTTTTTCATATCGATCAAAAAACTGCTGATACATTTCCATTTTCTGCCTCCTTTTTTCATTTGATACCAAAAGTATAGCCCGAAAACAAGGAAAAGCTATGATCCGGCCTTGTGGTAAAAGTGTCTTTTCTGTAAAGAAAATGTGCATGTCACACCCTTCCCGCAAGACCTTTGATACCAGTCTGCTGATGTTAAACCATATGGGTTTCAGCATTTCCAGCTCAGCTCTTTACAGGCAGAACCTGCCCTGCATATCAGTTCTATGATCGATATGATTCCGGCAAAAACATAAACAGGACCGGCTCAGTCAGCGTCCATATCTGTCTTGCGCACGGCCCTGAAAAAACTAAGATAAAATCAGTAAACAGTTATAACAGTTTCTGGATATCTTCCATATAAAGCTCATAGCTTTTCCCTTCCCGCCGAAGAGCCAGAGCCTTTATAAGTGAATTAAATGTCTGCTTATTAATAGGAAATACCGCCAAAGAAACAAATCCTACAGCAAAACATATGCTCGGAGTCAATATGTAGGCCGCATTGAGAAAATGAATCACACTGTCACTCTGCACAGCAGATGCCGCATTAAATCCAGACATATCCAAAAATATGCCGAAAAACTGAACAATTACAGCAGTGATCAGCGTTCCCAGCACTGATACAAGAGACATGATATCTCCTTCCCTGCGTTTAAAATTGACAAACTCATCCACCTCTGCAATGTCATAAAAAATAGAGCTGGAAAGCTGCCAGAAACTGGTCTGCATCACAGAAAATGCTATCACATAACAGGCTGCCCCTGATAAGCTCTGCGGTGCCGCGAAAAAGACAATGCATCCAACAACAGCACCCACTGCCATACATGTCATCTGCTGTCGGGCTTTTCCCATTACAATGGCCATCTTGTTTGCAAAAGGTGTGGTAATGATAAACACCATAATTGTCAGAACATACATATATGACGAGTATCTGTTATCCAGTCCAAGACTGTATCTGAGATAGTAAATGGTTGCCACATTAAACAGGGCGAAAGCGCAGCCGAAAGCAGCCTTGTAAATAATCAGCAGCCGCATAGTTTTCAGCCTGCAAAGTTCCAGATAGTTGGAAAAGATGTCTTTAATCAGGCTTTCCTTTCCAGATTCCATCCGGTTGCCGCCCTGCTGCTTCACAGTTTTTTCTGTCTGTACTGCTTTCCTCTCCTCCTCCATAATTTCCATAGCTTTCTTCTTAGTGAGAAGGAAAGAACCAAACCAGCTTCCAAAAGCCACCACAGAGATGATAAGACCGATGGTCTGCCACCCTGCCGACTCGTCTGTAGGAAAAAGCTCTAAAACCCACAGCGGCATCACATACCCCAAAGTATTACCTATAATAGAAAAGGCTCTGGATGCTGTTCTCAAACGTGTCCGTTCATCATATCCGCTGGCAATTTCCGCTCCGAAGGCATTATTGGGTATTTCGAATGTGGCAAAGGAAAGGCGGAAAAGAATGCTCAAAATCAGATAATATGCAAATTTAAGTTCTATGGAACCTCCAATGGTTCTCATAATCAGAAGCATGATTATGGGCATGGAACAAGCTGAAATCAGCACAAAAGGACGACGTTTTCCCATGGAAGATTTACAGTGATCGGAAAGATTTCCCACTATCATGCCGGTTAAAACCTCTGCCAGCAGGGCAATGGAGGTGATGGTTCCCGCCATGGCGCTGCCCATCCCTACACTGTTAGTCAAAAATATCACAAAATATGATCCCATAAAGTTATAGGTACTGCCCTGTCCTACATAACCGATTCCATATCCTATCATAAATTTTCACTCTTTACTTTACGCTTCAACTTGCACTGAAAAATTCTGTAAAATCATTTAATAAATTTCCGCAGATGTAAACGCCGAAATCTATATGGTTATCTGCAGCAGGCTTTCACTGCCTCAGAAATCCGCTCTACAATAAGAGGATTGAACGGATCAGGCAAAACGTAATCAGCTGAAAGCTCTTCCTCAGGAATGACTCCCGCAATGGCTCTTGCTGCCGCCTCCTTCATATCTTCTGTAATTTTAGGTGCTCTGGCATCAAGGGCGCCCCTGAAAATACCCGGGAAAGCAATCACGTTGTTAACCTGATTCGGAAAATCGCTGCGTCCTGTTCCTACTACGGCAGCTCCCGCTTCTTTTGCCAGATCAGGCATTATTTCAGGTACAGGATTGGACATAACAAAAACAATCGGATCTGCCGCCATGGATCTGATCATATCCTGCGTTACAATCCCCGGCTTGGATACACCGATTAGAATATCCGCACCTTT
>CABSEO010000073.1 GCA_902476665.1 uncultured Emergencia sp. | reverse complement strand
GACTTACCAGGGATCTCTGGATATCATGAGAGCACTGGAACAGGAGAAGATAGAATTTCATAACAAAGTGTATGAGGGCTATCGCAAACTGGCACAGATGTATCCGCAGCGTTTTGTGGAGATTGACGCAGGCGGTGATCGGGAATCTGTCCGCAGGGAAATTTATGCTCATCTTGAGCGAATTCTGAAAGGCTGAATATGTCATTAAAAGATTATACTGAATTTGATAAGCTAGTGAACAGAATCAGCAGAGCGGCGGCTGCCGGAAGAGTATCCCACGCCTATATTATTGAGGGAGACAGTTGCATTGACAAAGCAGCTTTTGCCAGAGATTTTGTCAAAGCGATACTTTGTACCCAAGCGCCTGGGATTGGTTGTGATGAATGTGTAATCTGCAGAAAAATTGACCATGATAATTATGAGGATCTTTATACAGTCAGAGCCGACGATCTGTCTTTGAAAGATGCGTCGATTTCATCGCTGCAGGAGAAACTGAAGAATAAACCTTCGGGCGGCAGCAGGAATATAGCTGTCATTGAAGACGCAGATACCATGACAGTGAGAGCGCAGAATCGACTGCTGAAAACTCTGGAAGAACCTAATGCGGGAACTATCATTATTCTGCTCTCTGAGAATACTGAAAATCTTCTGCAGACTATTACCTCCCGCTGTATTATCTACCGTTTGGGAAATTTTGTGCAGATATCTGAGAATATGAATCTGGAAACAGCAGAAGGGCTGATGAAAATGATTTTGCAGAGAGCATATTTCTGTGATTTAAAGGAGTATCTGACAAAGGCAGTCAGGGACAGAAAAGATGCTTTTGTGCTGCTGGACGGTCTGGAGAGACTTTACAGACAGTATTTGACGGAAGATGGTCCGGGAGCTGTGAAAAAAGAAAGGTTGATAGCCAACATTAAATATATTGAAGCAGCGAGAAGGGATCTTCTGGCTAATGTGAATTATAGATATGCAATCAGGAATCTGGTTTTGAAAATTGGAGGATAAAATATGGTGAAAGTTGCGGGTGTAAGGTTTAAAAATGCCGGAAAGGTTTACTACTTTGATCCGGATGAACTGGAGATTTCTCTGGGAGAATCTGTCATTGTAGAAACAGCCAGAGGACTGGAATTTGGAACTGTGACGATGGATATTACGGAGATCAGGGAAGAAGAGCTGGTACAGCCGCTGAAAAAAATTATCAGAATTGCCGATGAGGATGATATCAGACGGCATGAAGAAAATGAGAAGAAAAAAGAAAAGGCTCTGCGGCAGTGTCAGGAGAAAATTGAAAAACATGGCCTGGAAATGAAACTCATAGATGTAGAGTATACCTTTGACAATAATAAGATTATTTTCTACTTTACTGCGGATGGAAGAGTGGATTTCAGAGAACTGGTCAAGGATCTGGCTGGTGTGTTTAAAATGCGTATCGAGCTTCGCCAGATCGGGGTCAGAGACGAGGCAAAGATGCTTGGAGGAATTGGTTCCTGCGGAAAGAGTCTTTGCTGCAGTACCTGGCTTTCAGATTTTGAACCTGTGTCCATCAAAATGGCCAAGGTACAGAATCTGTCCTTGAATCCCACAAAGATATCGGGGATTTGCGGCAGGCTGATGTGTTGTCTGAAATACGAAAATGATATCTATATGGAACTCAGGAAAGGGCTGCCTGATAACGGTGAAAAAGTTAAAACCCGGGATGGAATGGGAAAAGTGGTAGAGACGAACATTCTGGAAAGCAAAGTTAAGGTCAGACTTTATACAGGTGAAAAGGATGAGGACGGGGCCGAAAAGTTATCCACCGAGATTTTCACATATCCAAAAGACGAAATCAGAAGACTGGATCGTCACAAGAAGCAGGGACGTCAGCAGCAGAATCAGGATTTACTTAAAGATGTTGATGAAGAATATATTGATGAGCTGAAGGCTCTGATTAAGGAGTGATTCGTGGAACTGCGGCTTGATGATATAGGGTTTGGCGGCCTGCAGATTTTTCAGCAGCCCGAGGAATTCTGCTATGGAGTGGATGCTGTACTGCTGGCAGGATTTGCTGCAGAAAGTGCAGCCGCTGACAAAAAAGATACAAGAATCATGGATCTTGGGACAGGAACCGGCATAGTTCCGCTGATTCTCAGTCATAAGACCCGCGCTGCTTATATCGGAGGACTGGAGATTCAGGAACATTCCTGGAAGCTGGCGGCAAAGAATTTCGAATACAATGGCCTTACTGAAAGACTTCATGCTTTTTTGGGGGATATATGCAGTTTTGGCTTTGACAGTGATTTGCGGGAAAGTTTTGATATTGTTACCAGCAATCCGCCCTACACGGCAGGCAGCCGAGGGATTGAGAGTAAAAACAGAGCCAGGGCTATCGCTCGTCATGAAACTACAGCTTCTCTAGATGATTTTCTGGCCGGTGCGGCAAGACTTTTGCGGGATAAAGGCGACTTTTACATGGTGCATAGGCCAGCAAGGCTGGTGGACATCTGTGAAGGATGCAGAAAACATCGTCTTGAGCCGAAGGAGATTTGCTTTGTCAGCGGGAAACCGATGGAAAAACCCAATATTCTGCTGATCCATTGTGTGAAGAATTCCGGAAGAGAGTTAAAAATACTTCCGCCCATTGCAGTGCATAATGAAAAAGGCGGTTATACTCAAGAAGTTTTGAGGATCTATGAGAAAGTATAAGAAAAAAACAAGAAAACCGTTGCTATTTTATGGTAAAAACGGTATAATGCTCCATAGTAGAGGGGTGAGGAGGTTTCTATGATTACCATTGACGTAAAGTATACGTTATTCTGTCTTTTCTTCGCGGCGCTGATTGTGCTGGTGGTATATCTGGTCATTTTGGCAAAGAATCTGGTAAAGACAGTCAAAGAAACAAACAAAATCTTAAAGGATGCATCTGTGATATCTGGGATTGCTGCGGATAAAGCTGTTGAGCTGGACGGGGTAATCGACGATGTCCAGTTAGCAGTTGCTGATATTTCACAGGCGGTGAAAGGACAGCAGAATTTAATTGGCGCGGTTACAAATCTCGTTAAAGCTTGTGGTTCCTTGGCGGCCATTTTTCATAAGGATGCCGGAAAGGACAAGAAAAAGAAATAATAGTGAAGAAGTGTCTATGAGAAATCAGAAAGGAGCTTGATTATGAAAGCAACAGGCATTGTCAGACCGGTTGATGCTCTGGGAAGAGTGGTAATTCCAGTAGAATTGAGAAGAAATCTGAATATTAAGACGGAGGATTCTTTGGAAATCTTTGTAGACGGGCAGTTTATTATGTTGAAAAAATATGAGCCTTCCTGCATTTTCTGCGGAGAAGTTAACGATGTACGTCTGATTCACGGCAAAACGGTCTGCGCAAACTGCATCGAAGAGATGAAAAAACTGTAATCGATGGTGAGCACAAAAAAAGCCTGTTTTATCAGGCTTTTTTTCATCTGTGGTTGAAAAAAAGGGGAATAATCTGTATACTGGTAATATACTGTTAATAACAGCTAATGGAGGAGAGAAGTGGCTAAATTTTATGTTCAAAAAAGCGGACCGTTAAACGGTGAGGTTGTGATAAGCGGTGCGAAGAACGCAGTGCTGCCGTTAATGGCGTCGGCAATTCTTGCAGAAGAAAAATGTGTGATCAGAGATGTACCGGCTCTTCGTGATGTGGACGTTATGAAGGAGATACTAAAATCTCTCGGTTCAGAGATAAATGAGCTAGGAGAGTCTGTGATTGAAATAAATACAAAAGAAATTTTAAAGTGTGAAGCGGATTTTGAGCTTGTGAGCAGAATGCGGGCATCCTTCCTTGTCATGGGACCGCTTCTTGCACGTGTTGGCAGGGCCAAGGTCCATATGCCGGGGGGCTGCACCATCGGTGCGCGGCCTATCGATCTGCATCTGAAAGGCTTCGAGGCTCTTGGTGCGGAAATCATCGTAAAGGATAATTATGTGGAAGCGGTAGCTGGTCCGCAGGGACTTTCGGGAGCCAGTATTTATCTTGACTTTCCGAGTGTGGGAGCTACAGAAAACATCATGGCGGCTGCAGTTCTGGCAAAAGGCACTACCTATATTGAAAATGCGGCTGAAGAGCCTGAAATAGTCGATCAGGCCAACTTCCTAAACAAGATGGGCGCGAGAATCAAAGGTGCAGGCACCGATACCATCAAGATTGAGGGGGTAGAAAGACTGAAAGGTGCGGAACATACCGTAATCCCGGATCGGATAGAAACCGGAACCTTTATGCTGGCGGCAGCAATTACCCACGGGCAGATTCTGCTTCGGAATGTGGTTCCCGATCATGTAAAGCCTATTACAGCCAAACTGAGAGAATGCGGTGTCACAGTGGAGATGGGTGATGAAGGCATGTACGTTGTGGCAGATAATCCAAATCTGGTGGCGACAGATCTGAAGACACTTCCATATCCGGGTTTTCCTACCGATATCCAGTCTCCGTTTATGGCTTTTCTGACCACGGTAAACGGTTCCAGTACTGTTATAGAAACTGTCTTTGAAAATCGGTTTATGCATGTGGCGGAGCTGAATCGTATGGGGGCCAATATTAAAACTGAAGGCAACAGAGCTATGATTCAGGGCGCAAAGCATCTGGAAGGGGCAGAAGTGATTGCCACAGATCTCAGAGGCGGTGCAGCGCTGGTTCTTGCGGGACTGGTGGCAGAAGGCACCACCAAAATCTCGGAAATTTATCATATTGAAAGAGGGTATGAAAAATTTACCGAAAAATTCAGAGCCTTGGGCGCAAACATTTTGAAAGTAGAAGATTAAACAAAGCTGTTTTATTACCGAAGAGAGAACATATTTCTCTCTTCGGTTTTTCTTTGAAAGGGAAATCGGACAGGAGAATGTGGGAGTCCTTATTTTTCTGTTTTTTTGCTGATTTTAGTGCCCTGATAATAGTGGGTGAGAATTTCCTGATAGTTTTTTCCTTTTTCTGCCAAGCCGTTGGCACCGTATTGGCTCATACCGACACCGTGACCGGAACCGGCGGTTGTAAATGTGACTTTTTGATTTCCAGTGAAAGATATCTGGAACCGGGCAGAGTAAAGCCCCAGAGCAGTACGGATATCAGTGCCTGATACAGTCTCGCTGCCCACCTGAACCTTATCTGCCCTGCCGCCCTTTGTTCGAGATTTTATTTTAATATTGGATTTTTTCACGGTTCCGAAATCCAGCCTTGGATAGGCCTCTTTCATTTTTTCAGCAAAGGCTTCGATGGTCATGGTCTCTTTTTCTTTTTTATGAGTGGCACCGGGCTCATAGGAACTGTCTACGCTGACCAGATAGGGATAGCTTCCTGAAAATACATCTTCAGAGTTTTCTGTAGGACCCGCACTGGAAGCAAAGTAAAGTGCATGAGATGCAAGCTTTCCGTTGTAAAGCAGTACCTGCCCCCTGGTGGCTTTTACTGCTTTCTTAACCTTTTCACTGATGTCGTTGTCTCTATAAACCTGACAGTGAACAGAATCACAGAGTTCCGATCCTGCATTGATTCTGCCAAGCGCATAGGTTCTGCTTGCTACCGCTTGTGCCTTGAGTGCTTCTATATTAAAGTCTTCGGAGGCCACGACACCCTGTATGTATTCTTCAAAACTGATAGTTCTGTATTCATCTTCCTTTGTGATGTAGAGCTCTATTTCTTCCGGAATGGTTCCATGGTATTCAGGAGCAGGGAGATTTTTAGTCAAACCGGGAAACAGCCTGATGCAGAAATAAGGAAGAAGAACCATGAGAACCAGCATGACAGCTGTATAGGCGGCTGCATGGCGAGCTTTGAGTCCGGTAAAGGGACGGTGTTTCCTTTTGTAAACCATAGATGTCTTATCCTCCTGATTTTAGTTTATGCGGATGTGGACAAAATAGACGCAAAAGTATATAATGATGGGGACAACGTTTTTGAAAATAGGAGAGGAAGGGAATATGGCCGATATTAAATTCCTGGAGCTGCTTTCTAAGGACTATCCCAATATTAAAGCGGCAACGGCGGAGATTATCAATCTCAATGCGATTCTTGCCCTGCCAAAGGGTACAGAGTATTTTCTCAGCGATCTGCATGGTGAACATGAAGCTTTTATTCATATGCTGAAAAGTGCTTCAGGAACCATTAAAAGTAAAATTGATGAGCATTATGGAGGTGTGCTCAGTGAGGGAGACCGAGAAGATCTGGCTGCTCTGATTTATAATCCGCAGGCAGAACTGAAACGTAGGAAAAAAAGTGAACCTGATTTCGACAAATGGTGCATGACTATCATTTATCGCTTAATCACGATTTGTCGGTCGGTTTCCACAAAATACACTCGTTCTAAGGTTCGTCGCAGGCTCCCGAAGTATCTGGATTATGCGATGGATGAGCTGCTGCATGCCGACGATGAAGAAAATCGGGCTCATTATTATCATTCGATTATCCGAACGGTGGTAGAGAGCGGAATTGCTGAGGATTTCATTGAGGAAATGGCAGATGCCATCAGCAATCTGGCGGTAGATCATCTGCATATTATTGGTGATATTTTTGACAGAGGGGCACATCCTGACACCATTTTGGATTTTCTCATGGAATACCATGATGTGGATTTCCAGTGGGGGAATCACGATATTGTCTGGATGGGTGCAGCCACAGGAAATTGGGCCTGCATCGCCAATATTCTACGTATGAATATCAGTTACAACAATTTTGATATGCTGGAATACGGTTATGGTATTAATTTAAGACCTTTGGCATCTTTTGCGGAAAAAGTTTATGGAGATGATCCGTGTGAATTTTTCCAGCCCCATATTCTGGAAAGAAACCAGTTTGACCAGATAGAAGAGCCACTGGCTGCAAAAATGCATAAGGCTATTGCTATTTGTCAGTTTAAGGTGGAGGGACAGAGAATTATGGCTCATCCTGAGTACCACCTTGAAAATCGTCTGCTGCTTGATAAAATCGACTGGGAGAAGGGTACTGTCAATGTTGAAGGAACTATTTATGAATTGCGCGATACCAACTTCCCGACAGTGGATCCGGCAAATCCTTATCAACTGACGGAAGAAGAGGAGGAAGTGATGAATTCACTGGAAGCCTCTATCCTTAATTCAGAAAAACTGCAAAGGCATATTCGATTTTTGTACAGTCATGGAGCTTTATATAAACGGATTAATGGAAATCTCCTCTACCATGGATGTATTCCGATGACAGAGGAAGGTGAATTTGAGTCAGTGGAACTCAATGGCGAAGCATTTAAAGGGAAGACATTGATGGATTATCTGGACAGTGAGGTCCGTAAAGCATATTTCTCACCGGATGAATCCGGAGAGGTCGGCCGCATGGGTGATCTCATGTGGTACCTGTGGCTGGGTGGAAACTCACCGTTGTTCGGCAAAGCTAAGATGACAACCTTTGAAAGATTGTTTATCGCCGATAAGGCATCTCATAAGGAACCGACCAGACCTTATTATAAGCTGATTAAGGAGAGAGGTCCGTGTGAAAAAATACTGCGTGAGTTTGACTTGGATCCGCAGCGCTCCAAAATTCTGAATGGTCATGTACCGGTGAAGATTAAGGATGGTGAATCTCCTATAAAAGGTGGCGGTCTTCTGTATGTAATAGACGGAGGTATTTCAAAGGCCTATCAGAAACAGACCGGTATTGCAGGCTATACTTTTATCTTTAACTCTCGTTTTATGGCTCTCGCAGAACATAAGCCGTATAAACCGCTGCAGCCGGATGGAACTCAGGAATTCCAGTCTCCTGAGGTGAAGACAGTAGAAGTGCTGCCTGAACGTATGATGGTAATCGATACTGATCAGGGTATCGAACTGATGGAGCAGGTAGATAACATGAAGAGTCTGGTGGAAGCCTACAGAAAAGGTCTCCTGAAAGAGAAATATTAGTAAGGAAATAAAGAAAGCAGTATGCCTTGGACGCAGCACTGCTTTCTTTGTTTTTCGGAAGAAAGAAAAAGGTGAATATGAAAATGTTTGTCCATAGTCAAGAATATTTTCGCTAAACTGATTGACAAACTGAGATAAGTTAGATATAATATCAAGGTACGAATTGAACAGCGTATATGCGCTACTAGCTCAATTGGATAGAGTCGCGCACTACGAATGCGAAGGTTGGGGG
>CABSEO010000072.1 GCA_902476665.1 uncultured Emergencia sp. | reverse complement strand
ATCGAATTGCGCCAGCTTAGCAGAAATAGCTGCCTGCCTCTTTCTGCATTCTATCAGCGGATCTTCCTGCATTTCTTTTTGCCTCTGCTGATATTTTTCATTCATTAGCTGTAACTGTGCCTTATATGCTGACAGAACAACTTGTTCGATATCAGTTCTGCTCCAGAAGATTGAAGTACATATGGCACCTTTACGATATAGCTGTGTCGCGCAGGAATAGTATTCGTCCAGCCCATGTGTCTTTCTCAATCTCCGGCCGCAATGGCCACAATAATACACCCAGTCTTTTCCTTCCGAATGTTTCCGCTCAAACGGAGATTTCTTCCGGATTTTAGAATTTGCCAGTTCATATTCTTCATGTGACACAATAGGTTCGTGGCAATTTTCTGTTATCACCCATTCTTCCGGCGGCTTACGGTATGAGGTTTTCGCTCGAATTGTCCTGCTTTCACATTTAAAATTCACCATAGCCCCTGTATATTTATAGTCTTTGACGATACGCAAGATGGCCTGATGGCTCCACATAGGCTCGCTGGTAAATCTGTCGCGAGATATTTTTTTATATTCCGCAGGCGTTATAACCCTGCGCTCATTGAGTGCCGCCGCAACCTCTGTCGTTTTCATTCCATTGATAATACTCCGGAAGATTTCTTTGACAACAGGTGCTGTTTCAGGATCTATGATCATCTGGTCTTTTACGCCGGGCTTCTTTTTATAACCATAAGGGCAGCCCGTAATGTGCTTCCCCCTTGCCATTCGGATATGCTTGCCTGCCTTAACCTTCTCAGAAAGGTCCTGACTATATCTTTGATAGATCAAATTTCTGAAAGCCACATCGAGTCCGCCGGTACTTCCAATAAAGTTGTCGCTGTCATAGTGGTCGTTTACCGCAATAAACCGGACACCCAGAAATGGGAACAAATGCTCCAGATAGTCTCCAACTTCCAGATAATTTCTTCCAAAGCGAGACAGATCCTTTACAAGGATACAATAAATATCGCCTGTCCGAACCAGCTCCATCATCTTCTGAAATTGGGGACGTTCAAAATTTGTACCTGTATATCCATCATCAACAAATTCCAGAACCGGCCTGCCTACCAAATCGGAGTGTCCCTTCAAAAAGGTTCTTAACATCATCCTTTGACTACGGATGCTATCGCTCTCATCTCTAGCTGCACCTTTACGGATGTCCATATCTTCCTGTGAAAGTCTCAAATATAAAGCAACTGCGCCTTCCACGGCTCTTATGCCACCTCCTTCCTAAGCTGCTCGCACTGACGCATAAGCTCCTCAAATTCGTTCATATAAAGAAATGTCACTGAAATACGATTGTCTGCATGCAGCCGAATTTCCTTTACCATGGCATGAACCATTTCTTTAGACAGTTTAGAAGCATTATAATACTCTGAAACGATCCTCTCCCAATGCTTTTCCCCCAGTGATGCTTCTACTGTTTTAATCTGAACCTGTTGAAGCTCTTTGTATTTCTGCTCTAACTTCTTCAGTTTTTCCTGATATTTCTGTTTTGCATACAAATATTCGTCCTGTGTCAGAACACCCTTTTTATAATCCATGTAAAGCGCCGCAGAACGATTTTTCTGAAGCTCGATCTCCTTTTGGATGTCCTGCAGCTGTGCTTTCGGGTTCGCTTTCTTCGCCTTTTCCTTTTCCTGCTTTACCAGATCCTGAAGTACCTTGCGGATATCCACAAAAACCTCCATCTGATTACGCAAAATCTCAAGGACTGCCTGATCCAGATCATCCGCCCGAATATTTTTCTTCGGGCAGGCGCTGTCGCCAAGTTCGATATTCTTCGGACACTTATAATTGTAATAAGCACGTTTTCCGCTCTGGGCAAAGGAGCGTACATATTTAATGACTCTCCCGCAATCTGCGCACTTTAACAGTGAACCATAAAGATTTTCTCTCTTAGGCAGATGCGCATACTTCCCAAAACTGGACTTTACAGTTTCAGATCGCTCTTGTTCTATTTTCTGGACCTTATTCCAAAGGTCCTCACTAATAATGGGTTCATGGGTATTTTCTGCCACATCCCATTCATCCTCGCTTGTCCAATGAAATGGAATCCCTTTGTATAAGCACTGGGTACTGCGCCCTTGGGCTAAATCCCCGATATAAACTATATTACGGAGCAGATCTCGGAGAACATGTCTGTTCCAAGGCAGATCCTTACCCTTTTTATTATTGTTGGTAATAATTCCCCGCTCAAAACGAAGACGCCCCGGTGATGGATATCCTTTTTCATTCAGGGCGCGTGCAATAGTTGCAATCCCCTGGCCCTGCGCCCTCATTTCAAAAATTTCCACTACCACTGGAGCAATGTCCGGATCGACAATCAGACGACTTGGCTTATCTGGATCTTTTAAATAGCCGTAAGGCGCATAATTCCCAATATAATCTCCGCGAACACGCTTTGCTTTTAATGCAGAACCTACCTTTCTGGAAATATCTTTGGCATACATATCATTGATGATGTTCTTTAAAGACGCCCCCAGCTGTTCTCCGGATGTCAGCATTTCACTGTCATAGTTATCATTAACAGCGATAAAGCGCACATGGAGAAACGGGAACACCTTTTCCAGATAGGCTCCCGCTTCCACATAATTTCTGCCCAATCGTGACAAATCTTTGACCAGGATGCAGTTAATTCTTCCTTTCTTAGCATCCTCAAGCATACGGTTAAACTCAGGCCGCTCAAAATCAGTTCCTGTAAAACCGTTATCCATATAAATATCCGTTAATTCCAGATAGGGTCTACTGGATACATACTCCATCAAAAAACTTTGCTGGTTTTCCATGGAGTTCCCATCCTCTTTTCCATTATCCTCAACAGAAAGTCGAAGATAGATGCCGGTACGGTAAACACCTTCGCCTGCCGCCGGTTTTTCTTCCGGTACGATTATAGGTTGGTTTTTTCGAGAAGTTCTTGCCATTTATACCACCTCCAATTTCGGAGCAGCGGCAATATTTGTCTGCCCATCCTGGTTTTCAAGGAAAGCCATAATATCCGCTAACTGATCTTTGTATCGGAACACTACTTCGATTTCATTACCTTCAAAAATCAAAATACGTTCTACCAAACTGACAATAACCCTTCGGGTGATACTGGTAATATTTTCATATTCCTTAAACTGGTTCAGCCAGCCTTGCTGCTCGCTTAATCCTTGCTGGATCTCTCTTTTACTCTGTATCAAGCGGTCAATCGCCTTCTGTCCCTCTGCGATCCGGGCCGTAAACTCACTTTTCACAGAGACAAACTCATCTCTGGTCAGAATACCCGCCTGGAAATCTTCATAGGTTCCCATGCGCAGTTCATTGTTTTTTTTCTTGATCTCAAAACTTTCCCACGCAAGCCGCTCCATATCCTGCAGCGCACGATCCATATCCAGAATCACTTCTATCTGCCGCCGGATGGTTGCCAGTACCGCCATATCCAGAACATCTTCCCGTATGCTGTGCTTGCTGCACTGGTTTCGATCCGACTTATTTTTTCCGCAGACATAATACACATATTCTTTTTTGCCCGACCGAACCGTTTTGCGCACTGCTGGAGCGCCGCAGTCACCACAGAAAATACGCCCACAATAAGGATGGACGGCTGTATCTTCCTCTGCCGCTCTGGTATCCTCCTGAAGAAGTTCCTGCACCAGATGGAATTGTGTGCGGCTGATAATCGCTTCATGGGTATCCTCAACCCGAACCCATTCTTCCTTATTTCTATAAATTATTTTTTTTGTCTTATGATTGGGTGTTGTCCGCTTTCCCTGCACCAGGACCCCCGTATAGATTTCATTTTGAAGAATCCTGCGTACAGCTACATGACTCCATTTTGCTGTAGTACCTTTTTTAAAGTGTGACTGAAAATTGCTCCCTTGGGAACGTTTATACTCCATCGGGGATAGTGCGCCCTGCTGATTCAGCCTGACAGCGATGCTGCCCGGACTTAACCCTGCGATCTTCCACTTGAAAATATCACGGACCACTGCCGCAGCGGTTTCGTCAATAATCAGATGGTTTTTATCATCTGGATCTTTCATATATCCATAGACCGCAAAATTACCAATAAATTCTCCCTGACGGCGTTTTACTTCCAGATTCGTCCGTACCTTAATGGATATATCTCGGCTATAACTGTCATTGATCAGATTTTTAAACGGGACTACAATGTTATCTGAGCTTGACATAGCAAACGTGTCATAATTATCGTTTACAGAAATAAACCGAACCCCTAACTGGGGGAATATTTTTTCAATATACTTCCCGCAGTCAATATAATCTCGTCCAAATCGAGACAGATCCTTCACAACCACACAGGTCACTTTCCCCTGACGAATATCCTCCAGCATACGGTTGAATCCCGGACGGTCAAAATTGGTTCCTGTCCATCCATCATCTTTATATTCATCATAAAGCTCCAACTCAGGATGCTGCTTCAAAAAGTTATGCAGCAGCTCTCGCTGATTATGGATACTATTACTCTCTGCTTTTCCGTTTTCAGAAACTGAAAGGTCGCCATCATCCTTTGATAAACGCAGGTAAATGGCGACCTTAAAAATCTGGTCTTTATTATTCAATCGATTCATTGCGCCACTCCTCATCTGAATATTGCGGAAATCCGAATAAACAGCTAAGGGTGATCACTGATTTTGTCCGTACTTATTGTAGCATAGCTTAAACCGGAAATCCAGACAATCTCATAAACTTGCCTCTGGGAATTATACCCATTCTTACAAAGAAGCAATCATATCCGTAAAGCTGTCGTTAATTGTTTTTGACTCGCCGGCATATGATATATGAACTTTAACCTTCCCTACCCGAAAATCATAAGGATGTTTCACCTGTTGCACATAAGATTTAATCCGTTCTTCCGTTGGTAAGCTGCGATCTACCTTTACATCACGAATATCGACAAGATCATTTAGATCCATCTTGCTTTGCTCAGGCTCTTTCATAGATAAGCACCTCCTATCTGTCCTGTTAGCCTTATTTTTTCCATTTTATGGATTTCTATGCAAATAAACGCTTCACCCTCTGCCTGCAGCGAACAGGTCCATAGAAATCTCATCTCCCCGCCTTCACCTTGGCCGGGCCGCGTTTTACGGAAGTATCATTATACCCTGATCGGATCATTGCGCTATACGGGTGCCACCCATATATCAGTACTCATGGTTTTGCCTGCCAAACAAACGGATAGTCGCTCCCCATTATCAGGAATGTAGAGAAATGAAGCACGATATGAACTTGTCAAGGTGCCGGCACAGGGATGCCTTTACTTAACAAGAACAAAATCTTACGTGAAAATTTAATGTGTCGTTTGAAAAAATTCTTATTACGGGATAACTGCCCCGGTTTCCCGAGGCAGCTTTTCATCAACTCATATAATAAATTTACCAATATTTTGCACTATATGTACCATAATATACTGACGGCAATCCTCATCAAGCCTGCCATCAAAGGTACTGGCATGATTGATCAGCGGCATATACAGTTTCAGAATCTGCTCCAAAGCCGTATGATCGCCTCCAATCGCTGCATTTAAAATCTTCCGAAATTCTTCTGGTTTCATTTCTCGTCACCTTCTTTCTGCAGAAGTTGACGCAGTTTCTTTAAAGCCAATGATTTTTGATTATACACATACTGCACCGAGCAATGCAGCCTGTCCGCAATATCTGAAGGCTTCATTTCCTGAACAAACAGAAGTGTCAGGATTTCCCGACGCATCAAAGAAAGATGGGCAAACGCATTTGCCAGTTTTTCTTCCTCAAATTCAAAAGCCTCCTGACTGCCGGAAAAATACATTTCCTCTTTGGCGGCCAAATGTTCCGGTACCGTTTCCAGTGGTATCGTTGGGACACCACGGTCACGCATATGCACATAATTAATTCGAGCATGTTTTACCAGTACCTCCATGAACCGGGTGAATCTGCCTCGCAGTTCGTCCCTTTCAGGATAAAATTTTTTCTTCATCTCATGCCTCCTGGCCATGCCATCCCAGCCGCCTGGGTGGCATGCCAAGATGGCATGCGTTCTCTTTGTGTGGTTTATAGGGATCATTCAACGCACAGGTTAGATGCTCATGGGAATCACCCCCTTTCCACAGGCATAGAAAAAGACCGCACTGTACATAATCTGCACAATACGGTCTGATGAAAGAAACCTGATAATTTATATATGAACTTGCAGCTACTTGATGGTAAGCAGTTGCAGGGTCATCGAAATTTTCAATTTTTTTGAAACAAATGCCCCAATGATACTATTTTCCGGGAAAGCCCAAATCCAATGTCTCCCCGTTATTTCGGCAATCACTGTATCCCTCCTTTAAAATAGGAAAAGCCTGCATCTACACCATGCAGGCTTAGCTATAGCAAGCAATCGATTCTCTCATTGCTTCTGCGCTTTTTCAATTATCTCCAACAGATCCTGCATCATTTCACAGGACAAAATCTTTATTGATCTAGGAAATTCTTGTATCCGTCTTTCCATCTCTCTTAAATACACCAGTTCCGGGTAATCCAAAGAATCCAACAACAACTGATCAACTGTAACGCCAAGCACATTGGCAATGTTGACCACCATTTCCAGACTGGCTGTTCCGGTACCACGCTCCAACTGTCCGATATGGCTGTTGCTACATCCCGCCTTTTCGCCCAGGGCTTCCTGACTCAAATCCTTCTGGACTCGAAATTTTTTGATATTTTTTCCAAGCAATTGGTAATTCATTTTCACCGTCCCCTTATGGTATCATTGTATAAAATAAGCAGTCTCCAAACCAGAAACCAGCACTTCAATATACGCACCATTAGTTTTATTTTGCTAGTTTATGATTCTGTTTATTCTCTGTCACTTCATTTTTTGAACCATTATAGGGATTTACGCACACAGCTGTTTGCTACTGAAACATATCCAAATTTGCCAGCATTTGTGCAATATCTTCCTTAAGGGCTTCTGGCATCTCCTCTTTGGATCGTTCCCCTTCTGAAGATGGGATTAAGCCGGATTTCTCCACTGCCTGCACATTCAACGGCGGCTCTGTGGTATGCTGCAGCTGTTCCTGAATCAATGTCCGAATCAATCGCTCCAGTTTGTCCCGGCTTATCCCATTTTCCTGCTCTATGCGTATACGAAGGCCCTGCGTTTCAAATTCCGGATGGTTATCCAAATATTCATTGAGCGCTGCTACAATGACAGCGCTCTTTTTGTTCCCCAGCTTTTCCAGCAACTCACCTGCCCGAATCCGTTTTTCTGAATCGTCCGGAAACTGGAGGGAGTACCGGTAAAGACCATCTTTTTTCATAGGCAGCCCTCCATCAGCTTCGGCTGTTTAATGCAGCTTCAGCCAGCATAGCATAGCCAATGGCATTGGCCTTTGGATCTTCCACAAAGCTCGCCTGCGCCACCATAGGGGAGGATTCCATTAAAGGCCGGAATAAGATGCTGCCTCCACCTATAAAAATCGCCGGATTAGAACGCAGATCGACCTGCAGTTCTCTCAGCTGGTCTAAAATCCCCTTCGCATGACTTGCCGCAGCTTCACGGATGGACTGCTTTACATCCTCTGGTAAGATAGTCTCTCCGCCTAAAAGGACTGCACTAATGTGTTCATCCTCAATTTTCATATCGTACTTTGCGCTGATTTTTCCAATAATTCCATTATTCATGGTGATCACGCCACTTTCCAGACTCCGGCAAAACTGAAGATCGGGTTTGCCGCTCCTCAAAAGTAATACATCTGTCGTAAAACCGCCAATATCAACAATAAAAGTCCGCAATGTTTTTAAGAGCAGTGTACTTTGCGGGATCACAGCTGCATAAGCCTGTGGGTATACCATCACATGGCGGATCATAATACTCATCGGCCTTCCCTTATAAACATAGTTGACCATCCCACTGCGCTTAAAATACTGGGCAAACTTCTCCCGGAGCATCCCATAATGCTCTGGCGGCAGTCCTACAGCCAGATCTACCTGTTCAAAAGCGGCCTGGCAATTTGAACGCTCAAACTCTTTTGCGATAGCAAACAGTGTCAGTATGAAGTAGTTGTCGTCCCTTGTCTTATCCCGCATATAGGGGAGCCGCTGTCCCGAAAGTGTCCAGTAA
>CABSEO010000071.1 GCA_902476665.1 uncultured Emergencia sp. | reverse complement strand
TCTATGATACAGCCGTTGATTATAATATGACCATCACAGATTACAGCGAAAATACTGGAGCAAATCTCGTCATTTCTTATCATCACAAAGATTTTAATAAAAATGGAAATAAATACATGGAGCTCTACAGTGATAAGGCAAAGTCCAGCCTCTTTGTTTCCGTCAGCATTTTTGAATCAATATCAGGTCAGAAACTTGAAGTAAAGCCAGGTACTTACCGGACTGTGGTTCCATCAGACTTTATCGGTGATTTCTTCGACTATGAGAATGGCCTGTATAAGATTACCAATCCGGATACCGGACAAAGCATTCCTGTTACTTACGGCGGCTGCACAGAATTTACAGCATTATCCTCTATGGCAGAGCCATATGCATATGTGATAAATGATGAAGATTATAAAAAAATGACTGCAGGTCTGGATAATTCCTATCTGGAAAAGCTGATATTCTTTAATGTGACCGATGTGGAAAACTCCTATGACTTTGCACAGGATCTGCTGTGTCAGTATGTAGCACATGCAACCAGCCTCTCTAATCATGCCGGCTATTGGGATCCGTGGGAACAGAAACTTGCAGATGAGCAGGGAGTAAAATATAGTTACGACTATAAAATCGACATGACCATGAACAATAATATGCTGCTTAGTGACTGGCGTTATGCCCCTGAAATTTACATTATCACCACACAAGACATGATGCAGCTGATCAGTGTCTATGTCATGCTTTGTCTGTACATCTGTATTATTTCGCTGGCAACAATTTCTGTCATGACTTATGTCAGAAGCATCTCTATCGCATCTGACAACAAGGGTCTTTTTGACAGCCTGGACAAACTGGGCGCAGACCGTCTCTATAAGCATGATATATTAAAAAAACAGCTTTCCAAGATTTTTCAGTATCCGTCATTCATCGGATGCGGTATTGGTTTCCTTTTCTCATTTGCCATGGATTATTTCAATGACGGCAGAATCTACGGCACTGAGATCACTGCACTCAAAATTCTTCTTATCATCATCTGTGTTATATGTATCGTTATCTTCTCCGTCTATCAGTTGGCTATGAAAAAGGCAGAAGAGATCGCAGGAATTTAGTGTCACTGTTGAAAAAGGGTATTACATGATAAGCCGAGGAAAATTCACAAAAAGTTCCTCGGCTCATTTGTATTCTATAAACTCCTCACAGGGTTTCTATGACTGCATGGCAATGCCACTGTACAAGTTCCGCATGCAGCAGTTCCTTCCAGTTTTCTGTAAGCATTCAGCCGCTCGACACAGCTGTTCCGATCAAAAGGGTGACAGGTTTCGCGGGACAGAGACTGCTGAGGACAACGGTTAAAGCACAGTCCGCAGGCCTTTGCTTTTTTGTATAAACACCGTTCCTGAAGCAATGGTTTATCCGGTTCTACAGGCAGACTCGTAACAAGAGAATGAAACACTCCACAAACTCCAGAATCAGTAATCAGAAGACCATTTGCCCCAAATGTTCCAAGTCCGGCAGCATACGCAATATGGGACTGTGACCAGTTGCAGCGAAGATGCTTATTGTCATGGGTCCCCTCTTGCGAAGGAACTGCTGCCTGATATCCCCATTCTCTTATCACGTCTGACATGTGCCGGTTCAGTTCCACCAGAAGCTGTTCCGTCTGCTGATATCCTTTTATCCAAATAATGGAATTTCCGTTTTGATCAATGAGCGGCACATCCCCCTCTCTGGTAAAAGGAAAAAAATAAGACAGAATAATTGTACAGTCAGGCAGAAACTCCTGCGGTAAACGGTGTGTCTTTACAGCCGTCTGCCGCAAAGACTGAATGTAATCTCCTCTTGCATCAGCAAATCCGATCAATACATCTCTCTGCCCGATGGAAAGATGTTGATACCGGGAATATTCTTTCAGAAATCCTTGAATTTCATTTTGAATGGCTTTTTTTACAGTATAAGTATTCAGCATTCTTTTCACCTGTTTTGTTTTTTATTCTCTATCAGTTTCGTTCAATCTATATTATTTGTCAAGTCATATGTTCGCTTATCGATAGCTTACTCTAAAAAAAAGTCTCTGCTTTAGCAGAGACTTTTATATTACCTGATATTAGAATGGCTGAATCTTTCCTGTCGCGGTCATATACACAGCTAATACCAGCAAAATCATAACACAGATGCAGACAACCAGATCTGTTGTAGTTTCGAAATATTTCTTTCCGTTTTTCTTTCTGTTGTACAGATACATCAAGGTTCCCGGAGCATAAAGCATAACAGCTGCCAGAATATAGTCAACACCACTTGCATAAAGCAGCCATGCGCCATAAATGGATCCGACAATTGCGATCACCCATGCCATAAACTTGTTGTTGTTTCCTTTTTCCAGTCCCTGTCCCTTAATTACCAGTTTCAGATAGTAGAACGCAGAGAACACATAAGGCACCATGATTGCACTTGTAGAAAGCGCATACACTGCCTGATAGGTGCTGGCACTGAAATAAATCACAACAATGAACGCCTGTACAATTATAGCTGATGCAATAACAGACCAGGTTGGTGCGTTAAACTTGTTCAGTTTGGACAGGGATGCCGGGAAAGAACCCTGCTGAGAAGGTCCAAAAGCACTGTCTACGCACAAAATGGTGTAAGAGAACATGGCACCGCCAAGGGAAATGATTACTGCAATATTCACAAGCGCAGCACCCCACGGCCCCACAACATACTCCAGTACGCCTGCCATAGGCGGATTGCCCAGTGCAGCCAGTTCTTCAGCCGGCATAACGCCCATACTGAGGATTGATATAATAAGGTACAGTACAAACAAAGATACGAAGGAAATCACAGTCGCAGTTCCGGCAACTTTTGTATTCTTTCCTCTTCCGGAAAGTACAACTGCCCCCTCAATTCCAATGAAGATCCATACTGTTGTATATACAGTGGATTTTACCTGTTCCAGCAGAGACATTCCGCCTTCTACACCAGAAAAATTCTGTGTAAAGATATCCCACTTAAAAGCGCCGGCAAAGATAATTGCTACAATTACCACAACAATAGGAATTGTTTTCGCAATCACGACAATTGCATTAATCGCTACCGCCTGATTAACGCCTCTCAGCACCAGGAAGGACAATCCCCAGACTATAACAGATGCTACAATCATAGAAATCAGATTGCTGCCTTCTCCAAAAACCGGGAAGAAGTGTCCCAGTGATGCAAACAGCAAAGTAATAAAAGATAATTGCGCAAGAAGTGCACTCATCCAGTAGCCCCATGCCGAATTAAAACCTACATATTCACCGAATCCTTCTTTAGCATAACTGTAAATACCACTGGTTAAATCAGTTCTTACAACACTCAGCTTAAAGAAACACATCGTCAGTCCCAGCATGCCGACTCCGCAGATAAGCCATCCAATCAGTACCGCCAGAGTATATGCACCGCCAGCCGCAAAGTCTCCAGATAAACTGAAGACTCCGCTGGCAAGGGTGGTACCTACTGCAAATAGGGTCAGCTTTCCAACGCCTAAACCCTGTTCATTTTTATTGTCCATAATAAGTTCCTCCCCAATTTCAGAGAACTTAGAATCTCAGAGACAGGCAGGAAAGTCCGCCGTCAATCTTTCTGTATTCAGAAGTATCTACGATTAATGTCTTATATCCCAGATCCTGTACTGCCTTCAGTACTGCTGGATATCCTTCCGGTACGATAACTGTATCGTTTACCCAGATGCAGTTTGCTGCATATGCTTCTTCTTCAGGAATTTCTACAAGATTATACTTCTGGAACTCAGGTTTAGTTACGAATTCTCCGGACACCAGCATGTTGTTGTTTTCAAGATAGTTTACACCGGTCTTTAAGTGAAGAACCTCTTCCAGTTTTACTTCGGAGCAAGTGAAACCATATTTTTCCAGAATTTCTGTCAGCTGTCTGATGCCTTCTTCGTTAGTTCTTGCAGATCTGCCTACATAGAAGTGGTCACCTACCATCATAACATCTCCGCCTTCTAAAGTTCCAGGAGCAACAATGCGTTCAATTTTATCTTCAGGATAGAATCTGCTTACTGCTTCAACGATTTCTTCTTTTTCACCATTTCTGGATTCTGCTCCAGGATTGGTGATGATTGCACATTCTCTTGTCAGCAGTGCAGGGTCCTCTACGAAGCAGGAATCCGGATATCTTTCATCAGCCGGAAGTACAGTAACATCAACGCCACACTGTACAAGTGCCGCAATATAGTCGTTGTGCTGCTTTAATGCCAGCTCATAGTTTGGAATTCCTTCGTATGTACCTCCGGAAATACCATCTTTTATAGCACTGCACGGTCTTCTTACGATTACATGATTAAACTTTTTCATTGTGAATCTCCTCTCAAGTTCTGAAAATGATTTATGAATATATTATATACAATATATTTCAAAACGTCAACCGAATTATCAGACAAAATATAAAATATTTTATATACTTTATATTACTTTCATATTTTCAACCGGTAAAAGCTGTGTTATATTTATTTATATCCCGTATTGCTAACGTTTTAACAAAGGATGTGAACATTTATGAAAATAAATTATCAAATCAAGTCAGACAACACAGTCATAATCACAGGTATTCCTGAACCAGAGGCAGTGATGATTCTCCCTGAACTGCTGGATGACTGTCCTGTAACGGAAATCGGCTCGGATGTTATTCCCTTGGGCGTAAAATCTGTTGCCAGAGAAATCGTTCTTCCGCCAACAATCAAGAAAATCGGTTCTCGTGCTTTCAACGATCTGAGATATCTGAAAAAACTCAGTCTTCCGGAAGGGCTTTTGGAAATCTCTGATTTCGGTATTTTTACCTGTCCTGATCTGACGCATCTATGGATTCCGACATCAGTAAAAATCTTTGGAAACTATGCTTTTGGATACATGTATGAACACGGAAGAGCCTACAGGCTCAATTACTTTACACTTCACTGCAGTAAAGGTTCTGCTGCCGAAAAGTTTGCCATGGAAAACCGCATCATCTATGAAGCCGAATAACCGCAGTCACCCATAAAACAAAACCAGGAAAATGAGCATCAGATACAATTGTGTGTCTTGTTCATTTCCTGGTTCTTTTCATAAAGTACAGGTTAGGCTTCTACGACTCTGATAATATTTGTGTTTCCAGGCACATCCACAGGAAGTCCTGCAGTGATCACGACTTTGTCCCCCTTTTTTATAAGCGCTGCGCTGATGGCTTTACGGGCACAATGGGCAAAAAGTTCTTCAATTTCGTAACGATAGTTTGCAATAATCGGACATACACCCCAGACAAGTGCAAGCTGGTGAAAAGTCTTTTCATAAGGTGTTGCCCCAATGATCATCGTGCCGGGACGAAACTTTGACATTCTCTGTGCAGTATACCCTGTCTTGGTAATCGCCATGATAGCACCGGCTCTGATATCCTTTGCCAGAGTGCAGGCTGCATGTCCCACAGCATTAGTTACATCATCAGCATCCATCTCATGCCAGATCTGATCTCTTCCGTAGTTTCTAGGCTGATCTTCTTCTGCCTGTTCTGCAATCTTTGCCATAGTGGCTACAGCTTCTACAGGATATTTTCCCGCTGCTGTCTCACCGGAAAGCATTACTGCCGTGGTACCGTCAAATACTGCATTAGCGACGTCGGTAATCTCTGCTCTGGTAGGCATAGGACTTGTAATCATGGATTCAAGCATCTGTGTTGCTGTTATGACAATTTTGCCTGACTGCACACATCGCCTGATAAATCTCTTCTGAATGCCCGGAAGCTTCTCATAGGCCACCTCCACGCCCATATCCCCTCTAGCTACCATGATTCCATCAGCAAGCTGGAGAATTTCTTCAAAATTTTCGATACCCTGTGTACTCTCAATTTTGGCGATGACTTTAATCTCCTGCCCTCCATGCTTATCCAGCAATTCTCTGACAACACGGATATCCTGAGCGGAACGCACAAAAGAAGCTGCAATATAATCCACGTTCTGCTCAATTCCAAATAAGATATCTTCCCTGTCCTGCTCACTCATATACTGCATGTTCAAATTCACATTAGGCAGATTAATCCCTTTGTGATTACTGATCTTCCCGCCGTGAATCACGGTTCCCCTCACCTTGGTATCTGTGGTTTCTTCTACGCGAATCACGATCTTTCCATCATTAATGAGAACCAGATTTCCTGGTGCTACTTCTTTGGGCAGCTCCTGATATGTTACCGATACGATATCCTTGGTTCCCATCACATCATCTGTGGTCAAGGTAAAAGTCTGTCCATCATCCAGAATTTCTTCTCCACGTTCAAAATCTCTGATTCGGATTTCAGGGCCCTTCGTATCCAGCAATACTGCTGCGGGAATGCCCATCTCATCTCTCACACTGCGAAAACTCTCGATAGTCTTTCTGTGCTCCTCATGAGTACCATGTGAAAAATTGACCCGGCCTACATTCATGCCGGCTTCAAACATTTTCTTTAACGTTTTCCTGTCTTTTGAAGCAGGACCAATGGTACAAACAATTTTCGTTCTTCTCATACATATCTCCTCTATTTTTCAAAAATAACCGGATTGCCGATATACTCTAAAAATCGCAAAAAATCTTTCTTAGTCATACTCAACGTCGCCGTGTTTCTATTTGGATGAAAGTTTACAAGCTCTGTCTCAGCAGCTTTTACAATCTTTTCTTCCAGCACCACAGTGACCAGCTTTTCCTCATCACAAATCAGGCCGAAAGGAGATACAGATCCCGGTGTAAGGCCAAGTACAGAAAGCATTTCTTCTTCATTGGCAAAACGGGTTTTTCCCCAACCCGTCACTTTCTTAAAATGAGCTGTATCCATACGTCTGTGATCATCTAAAATCACCAGAAAAAACCTGCCGGATTTTTTATCCTTCATCAGCAGGTTTTTCAAATTCAGACCATCCATGATAAGTCCTTTATCTTCCGCCTCCTTGGAAGTAAAAATCGCTTCATGTTCATGAACAGTGTATTCTTTAATTCCAATCTCAGCAAAGATCTGATATAATTTTTCTTCGTTTTCTGTCATTGACCTATACTTTCCTCTGAAATTCTGTACTGCAGTTATGGCAGCGCACTTTGATGGTACCTTTGCCCTTTGGGGCTCTCATCTTCTGTCCGCATCCGGGACACTTAAAATAAGCATAATAGCGTCTCTCGTACCAGCGCTGCTGAAAAGTTCTTCCTTTGGTTACCCTGTATTTCTGTGCAAGGTACCAGTTATTTTCTCGCTCTCTTTTATAAAGGTTTCGTGAAAGAGCTCTGAAATTCCCGTAAAGGCACAGCGCAATTCCTGCATAATAAGTGATGTTATTAAAAAAGAACATAGAAAACAGGAGCAGCACTGCTGATGTCAGAAACAAAAACCGGCAGAACTGATCGGTACCCCTGCGCCCTTGCATAAACTGATACATTTTGTACTGAAATTTGCTCATTTCATCTGTGCCTCCCAACACCATCGCCTTTATTATATAGTATCATATTACACTGAATTTGTATATTTTTAATTGCATTATTGTGAAGAAGATGTGATAATTTTTTTCTTTTTTGTGGTATGATAATAGAAAACATTCATATATAGCAGGAGGAAAAACTATGGACAAAAATTCCCGAGAGTACGAAGTATGTCTGTGCTGTCATACTACACGCGGTGAAGTGGAAGACTTTATTATCGAAAATAAGGTGGACAATCTGAAAGATCTATGTGAAGCCATGCAGATCGGAACAAAATGCGGAGGCTGTAGAGAAGATCTGGAGATGATATTAAACGAAACCCTGAAAAAATAGAAACAAAAGCCGGCAGTAAAGAAAAGACTTTACTGCCGGCTTTTGTTCAGATTAACTGTCATCGGTTTAATCCTGAATGAAAAAAAGTGTGTGCTCGTGCCCTTGTCTCGTTTCTTTGTAATGAGTAGATATATTACTGACTGCAGCAGTCTTTCTTTATGATGCTATTGCACACAGCAACTGTATGGAGCCAGTTCCAGTCTGATAAAATATCCCTGATTATGCTGACACACAGGACAGATTTTTGGAGCTTCTTTTCCTTCTGCAATATGACCGCAGTTTAAGCACATCCATTTGCAGGATATATCGGAAACAAACAGTTTTCCCTGCTCCAGCAGATCGGCCAGCTGACTGA
>CABSEO010000070.1 GCA_902476665.1 uncultured Emergencia sp. | reverse complement strand
TCCGTGCATTTCATGCAAATGTTGTACAGAACATGCTCAACGCCGGAGATCTGGATCGTGGTCTGATCGTGGCAGAGGGATTTGACTATGATATTGTGGATGGAATTTATACTCCCTGTGATAATCTGAGTATTCTGGTCACATTGTGCGCCGACGGTGAAATCAGAAAAGAACTGGTGGCGAGTGTGGCGGAAGGACTTATAATGGACAGGACAAAGGGAGAATCCTTTGAAAGACTGAAAGAAGTATTTCGAAAGAAATCTCTGCAAATGGTCAGCTTTACCATTACAGAAAAAGGTTATCAGCTCAGTGGCCCTGACGGTAAGTATTTTCGGCAGGTAGAAAAAGATTTTGACATGGGTCCCGACTATGCGCAAAGTTATATGGGCATGATTACGGCTCTATGTTATGAACGGTATAAAGCAGGTCGTCTGCCTCTGGGACTTGTCAGTATGGATAACTTTTCTCATAACGGAGATCGGCTTCGAAAGGCTGTTGTATCCATAGCGGAACAATGGTGCTTGAAAGGCAAGGTGGAGCGGGAATTTTGTGAATACCTGACAGATGAAGGGTATGTGAGTTTCCCAATTACGATGATCGACAAGATTACGCCTAGGCCTGATGAGGAGATTGCCCAGATTCTGCAGGAACAGGGAATTGAGAACATATCTCCGATCGTTACCGGAAAAAACACATATATCGCTCCTTATGTCAACGCAGAAGCCTGCCAGTATTTGATCATAGAAGATAAATTTCCTGCAGGAAGACCGGAACTACAGGGACGGGGCGTTACGTTCGCAGATCGTGAGACAGTGGAAAAAACGGAGAAGATGAAGGTCTGCACCTGTCTTAATCCTATTCATACAGCACTGGCAGTTTTCGGGTGTCTTTTATCGTATAAGAAAATCTCTGATGAAATGGGGGATCCGCTTCTGAAACAGCTGGTACACACTCTCGGTTATAAGGAAGGACTACCAGTGGTGACGGATCCGGGAATTATCGATCCTGAGGTTTTTTTAGCCGAGGTATTGACAGAACGGGTTGCAAATCCGTTCCTGCCAGACACTCCTCAGAGGATCGCCACAGACACATCTCAGAAACTGGCAGTCAGATTTGGAGAAACTTTGAAAACCTATGCGGAAAGAAAAGATACAGAACTGAAGGATTTAACCGCAATTCCCCTTGTTATTGCAGGCTGGTTCCGGTATTTGCTGGGAACAGATGACAAGGGATGTGCCTTTGAGTTGAGCCCTGACCCTATGCTGGATTACCTGAGAAAGCATATGGAAGCAGTTAAAGAGGGAGTAGGGGGTGATTGTGATACAGCACTGGATCCTATTTTGTCCAATGAGGTGATTTTCGGTGTGGATTTGCTCGCCCTTGGCCTGGGGAGAAAAATAAAGTCCATGTTTACAGAGATGACAGAGGGAAATGGAGCTGTTGCCGCAACATTGAGTAAGTATCTGCAGGCTGAAGATGAGAAACAGCAGGAGTGAGTCCATAATGCGCGAGAAATTATCTTATGAGACATTGAGAAAAATTGGATATCAGGGATATCTTCTTGAGAATGGATCGGAGAAAGTTCTACAGTTTGGTGAGGGGAATTTTCTCAGAGCTTTTGCGGACTGTTTTCTGGACTGTGTTAATGAAAAAACCGGTTGGAACGGAAAAGCTGTTGTAGTGCAGCCCAGAGGCAGTGGATTTTCAGAAATTATTAACAGACAGAACGGCTTGTATACGTTATATCTTAAAGGAGTGGAAAAGGGCAGACCTGTTGAACACAGACGAATCATCTCAGCCATTAGCAGATGTCTCAACCCGGAAAAAGAGTTTGAACAGGTACTTGAGGCGGCTGCAGGTGAGGAACTGGAGCTGATTATCACCAATACCACTGAAGCCGGAATTGTTTATGACCAAACTGCACGATTTGAAGATAATCCACCTGCAGGGTTTCCTGCCAAACTGACTCGGGTTTTATATCACAGGTATTGTGCAGGGAAAAGAGGAGTAATCATCCTGAGCTGTGAACTGATTGACAATAATGGCGCACAACTGAAAAACTGCGTGCTTGCCCACGGGCGGGATTGGAATCTGGAACCCGGATTTTTTGACTGGCTAAATAATGATAACATTTTCTGCTCCACTCTGGTTGATCGAATCGTCTCTGGCAGGCCGGGAAATGAGGAAGAGGCAGAACCGCAGACAGTCAACGATTATGAAGATGAACTGATGGATGTGGGGGAATGCTATGGATTCTGGGCTATTGAAGGAGATGAATATGTTTCCGAAAAGTTGCCATTTGCAAAGTGTGACTTGCCTGTAAAAATTGTTTCCGATATCACACCATATAAACTGAGAAAGGTAAGAATTCTTAATGGTGGCCATACCGGAATGGCCTTAGGGGCGTATTTGGCAGGTAAAAATATGGTGAGAGAGTGTATGGGGGACAAAGTAATAAGAACTTTTTTAAATAAAATGCTGATGGATGAAATTATTCCTGCCATACCGATGGCACACGATGAACTGGAAGAGTTTGCTCTGGCAGTAGAAGAGCGGTTTGAAAACCCATACATCAATCATGAATTACTTTCTATCTCGCTCAATTCAACAGCAAAATGGAGAACGAGAAACCTGCCTTCTCTCCTTGGCTATTTTGAGAAATATCATAGACTGCCGCCTTGTCTGACTTTGAGTCTGGCAGCCTATATTGCTTTCTGTACCGCAGATGTGCAGGGGCTGGAGACCAATGGTTTAGTGTGCCGGAGAAGTAAAGAGGAAACCTACATTGTGAAGGATGAGGAATGGATTCTGCGTTTTTATTTGGAACACAGCGGCGATTCTGTAGAGAAAATAGTTTATGCTGTACTCAGCAGCAATCGTATGTGGGGCATGGATTTAACCGGTATAGAGGGGCTTTCTGAAATGGTAAGAGAGAATCTTCAGTGTATCAGAAGAGATGGAATGAGGACTGCCTTTCAGAAGTGTATTCGGGCAGAGGAGCGTGCATGATGGAATATGTCAAAATCTCAGGAAAGGATAATGTGGCTGTCGCTGTAAAACGCCTGTCTGCTGGCTGGGAGACAGAATGCGACGGTATTCAGATCAGACTGTCAAATGATATTCCTGCAGGACACAAGTTTTCTCTTAGAGAGATCGATATGAATGAAAACATCGTGAAATACGGAGTGCCCATAGGCAGAGCCGTGCAGAGAATCAGAAAAGGTGAGTGGGTTCATACGCACAATATGCGGACCTGCCTGGATAAAAAAGCTGCATGTGAATACATTCCGGAAAAGCAGGAGGAACATGCTGTCGAGGAATGGTCTTATGAAGGATATGTGCGACCGGACGGAAAGGTGGGAATCCGAAATGAAATATGGATTATTCCGGCTGTAGGATGCGTTAACGATATTGCTGGGAGAATTGCACAGGAGAGTCAGCGCTTTGACGAAGAGAACATCGATGGGATTTATGCTTTCACACACCCTTATGGTTGCAGTCAGACGGGAGAGGATCACAGAAGAACTCTGAAGATCATTGCGGCACTTGCTTCTCACCCCAATGCGGGAGGTGTGGTTCTTGTCAGGCTCGGCTGTGAAAATATTACACAGGAACAGCTGGAGGAGGCTTTGGGTAGTTATGATCAGAGGAGAGTTCAAATTTTGACTTGTCAGTATGAAGAGGATGAAATTACTGCTGGTATACGGCTGGTGCAGAAATGTGCAGAGTATGCTTCCTCATTCTGCCGCCGGCCTGTTTCCGCTGCAACTCTGAAAATCGGTCTGAAGTGCGGAGGCAGTGACGGTATGTCAGGGATCACAGCGAACCCGGTGACAGGGTATGTGAGTGATAGGATAGTAGCTGCAGGCGGTACAGCCATATTGACGGAAACTCCGGAGATGTTTGGCGCTGAAAAGATTTTGGCACAACGTTGTATAAATGTGAATACATACGATAAAGTCATGGCCATGATTGAAAGGTATAAGAAATATTTTATAGATCATGGGGAGCCTGTTTATGAAAATCCGAGCCCCGGCAATAAAGAAGGCGGTATTTCGACCCTGGAGGAAAAAAGCTGTGGCTGTGTGCAGAAGGGAGGCAAAATGCTTGTTACTGATGTTCTGGATTACGGAGATGCGTCAGTAGAACCGGGCGTGAATCTGCTGTATGGTCCGGGCAATGATCTGGTTTCTGTGACAGCACTGGCTGCTTCAGGCACACAGTTGATTCTGTTTACCAGCGGAAGAGGGACACCTATAGGGGGGCCTGTTCCTACTGTTAAGATTTCTTCCAATAAAAAACTGGCAGAAAAGAAAGCAGGCTGGATCGATTTTAATGCAGGAGAGATCCTCAGAGATAAGAATATTGAAGAACTTGGTCAGCGTCTTTTTGAGATGGTACTTGACGTTGCGGGTGGCAGACAGACGGCCAATGAAGTAAACGGTTACCGCTCTATTGCAATTTGGAAAGATGGGGTAACCTTGTGAAAACGATTTGAAAATATATGAGGAGTTTGATGAAATGAATGTGGTTGTAGAGACATTAAAAAAGACCGGCATCATACCGGTTGTGGCAATCGAGGATGCGCAAGACGCTGTTCCTCTTGCAGAGGCCCTTATTAAGGGCGGCATCGCTTGCGCCGAAATTACTTTTCGCACAGGGGCTGCTACTGAAGCAATGAAAAAAATCACCGAAAGATTTCCGCAGATGCTGGTGGGAGCCGGTACAGTTTTAAACCAGGAACAGGTTAAAGCGGCGATGGATTCCGGTGCTGCATTTATCGTAAGTCCGGGTTTTAATCCAAAGGTTGTGGATTATTGTATTCAATGTGATATACCCATTATTCCCGGCGTGTGCTGTCCTTCTGAGGTAGAGGCAGCTATGGAAAGAGGATTGAAAACTGTAAAGTTTTTTCCTGCCGAGGCATCGGGAGGCATCGATTATCTGAAAGCTTTATGGGGCCCATATCGCGATATGAACTTTATTCCGACAGGAGGTATTAATGCAGACAATTTAAATGATTATCTGCGGCATGAAAAGATCGTCGCCTGCGGAGGCAGCTGGATGGTGAAACCACAGATGATCAAGAATCATGAATTTGAGAAAATCGAGAGTCTTACGAAAGAAGCTGTTGATCGTATGCTGGGACTTCGGATCACTTCTATTGATTTTTCAGTCGGGAAAAGGGAGGGTGTCGGAGAATTAGATAGTCCACTCAGAGGAATTATCAGAAAAAGTACAGTAGACATCGATATGGCCGGTCAGCGGGGTGGAACTGTTTACATTGAAACTAATAGCCTAGAAAGGACAGTTTACTATATTGAAAAGTCAGGAATAAAGGTGCAGGGGAAGGATTCTGTTCTGAAAACCGTGACCCTTTGTGGAGAAGTAGAAGGTTTTGTGGTAAAAATAGTGGAAAAGTAGATGGAGGGTAAAAAAATGACTAAAAGAGCAGTAACTTTCGGAGAACTGATGCTGAGACTGGCGCCAGAAGGATATAACAGATTTGTCCAGGCAGACAGACTCAATGCCACCTTTGGAGGAGGAGAGGCAAATGTAGCGGTGTCTCTGGCCAATTTTGGTATTGATACGAGTTTTGTAACGAAGCTGCCAGAACATGAAATCGGGCAGTGCGCAGTCAATTCCCTGAGAAGATTCGGAGTGGATACCACATATATCAAACGGGGAGGAGATAGAGTCGGCATTTATTTTATGGAAAAGGGCGCATCTCAGCGGCCGTCAAAGGTGATTTATGACACATTCTGCCATTGCAGAAGCCCAGATTTCTGATTTTGACTGGGATATGATTCTGGACGGAGCAGACTGGTTTCATTTTACAGGAATTACACCTGCTTTGGGAGACGGTGCAGCAGAAATTTGCCTGGAGGCCTGCAAAGCGGCAAGAGAAAAAGGGATTACCGTATCCTGCGACTTAAATTACAGAAAAAAACTGTGGAGCAGAGAAAAAGCTAATGCTGTCATGTCGGAACTTTGCGATTATGTAGATATCTGCATTGCAAATGAGGAGGATGCAGCAGATGTCTTTGGAATTACATCAGCCGATACTGATGTGGTAAAGGGTGAAGTAAACCGGGAAGGTTATGTGGAAGTGGCGTCTGCATTGGCTAGAAAGTTCGGGTTTTCTAAAGTGGCAATAACTCTCAGAGAGTCGGTATCTGCCAGTGACAATAACTGGTCTGGCATGCTCTATGATGGGAACACAGCATATTTCAGCAAAAAATACGCAATGCATATTGTAGACAGAGTAGGGGGAGGCGATAGCTTTGGAGCGGGACTGATTTATTCGCTGCTGACAGAAAAAACCATGCAGGAATCTATTGAGTTTGCAGCTGCGGCTTCCTGTTTGAAACATACGATAGAAGGGGATTACAACATGGTAACGACGGATGAAGTTTCTAAACTGGCTGACGGAGACGGTTCGGGTCGTGTACAGAGATAAAATATCAGAAGGAATCATAAAACATCACCCTTGCATTAGCAAGGGTGATGTTTTATTTCGATTTCTCATTAATTTGTGTAGTTGTCAAAATAGCCCTGAATGTAGATGAACGGTGTACCTTTATCTCCGCTTCCACTGGTCAGGTCGCATAAGGAACCGATCAGGTCTGTCAGCCTTCTAGGAGTGGTGCCTTCTGCAACCATGGAGTCTCCCAGTTCTGCGTCCTTGTTCCTTATGTATTCGCTGATCGCAGCCTTTAACTCATCGCCTT
This sequence comes from uncultured Emergencia sp., assembly GCA_902476665.1. GTDB lineage: Bacteria > Bacillota > Clostridia > Peptostreptococcales > Anaerovoracaceae > Senimuribacter. Next base: position 1,427 of record CABSEO010000070.1, on the reverse strand, counting down.
TCAGATCAGCGAATTCATTGTCTGCCAGGTATTTCAGTTTTACTTCGTTTGGAGTGCCTTCCAGTCCTTTCGTGTAACCCGGGGATACCACAGGATCTGCCAGTTCCCAGATCTTTCCTACAGGGTCTTTAAATGCACCATCGCCGTAAACCATAACTTCAATGGTTTTGCCTGTCAGTACATTGATTTTCTTCTGAATACCGTCAACAAATTCCTGACAGTGGATTGGGAACAGCTTTACACTGTCTTCAGTAGCTTTGTTGGAACCCAGAAGACCGTATTTATCGTTATAGCCGCTGCCGTCAACACTTTCTGTCAGAATATCGTCCATGCCCAGAACAATTTCTGCACCGGCTTCTTTCAAAAGTCTCTTAGATCTTTCACGTGTGTGAATATCGCAGGTCAGAACTCGTTTTGTATAGTCCAGAATAGATTTTGGATTATTGGAAAAGATGACTTCTGCTTCTGCTCCTTCTTCTTCGATGATATCTTTGTAGTAATTGACGTAATCCATACCTGTGAAAGTGTGTTTGGATTTTCCGAAGAGCTCTTCAAATTCCTTCTGTGTCAGCACATCAGAATAAGGATTAATACCTTTTGCATCCAGCAGATCAAGGTCAACCAGATGGTTACCTACTTCATCAGATGGATAGCTGAGCATAAGAACAATTTTTTTTGCGCCTCTGGCGATACCACGCAGACAGATGGCAAATCTGTTTCTGCTGAGAATCGGGAAGATTACGCCGATGGTCTCGCCACCCAGTTTAGCCTTTACATCTTTGGCGATCTGATCTTTTGTTGCGTAGTTTGCCTGAGATCTGGCTAAAATGGATTCTGTCACTGCCAGAATGTCCCGATCCGAAATGGTGAATTCACCTGCAGCTGCGGCGTCCATCACAGTGTCAATGACGATTTGAGACAGATCTTCGCCTTCTTTGATAATCGGTCCTCTCAGGCCTCGCGATACTGTTCCGACTTTTCTTTCCATAATTACTTCTCTCCTTTTATGCGGCTGATGCCCATATTAGCCAGTTCATCAGCTCTATTATTCATCATAGTAATATATTTAAAATCATCAAAACTGAAACGGCTTCCGTTCCAGGTAACGAATTTCTCATAGAGAGCATCAAAATTTGTAGACTTGCTGGAAAGATTCACATGCCCCTTCACGCGGAAGAAGGTTACATTGTGCTGTCTCACCAGAGCCAGAAGTTCTTTCCAGAGGTCCTGATTCTCCACAGACTTCTTGGCTGCATTGCGCCACTTGTTCTTTTCCCAGCTTTCGTACCATTTTTCTCTGAAGCAGTTGGCTACGTAGGAACTGTCAGTAAAAACCTCGACAGTCTGCTGATTTCTGGTCAGGGCCTTAAATGCTTCGATGACGGCAGTCAGTTCCATGCGGTTGTGGGTGGTATTGGCCTCTCCGC
>CABSEO010000069.1 GCA_902476665.1 uncultured Emergencia sp. | reverse complement strand
GATCTTATTCAAAATAACCGCCTTGGATACACTTTCTGTTCACTAACATTGCTTTTCATCCTCCTTTTCTGACTACCGGCCGGGTATCTTGGTCCCTATCATAAACCAATTTTTCTATCAATTCAATCCATTCTGACTAATTAAGAAATCACTTAATTACTTTATGAGCATTTACCGAAAAATTTTTCTGTGGCATAATAGCATTAAGGTAGTAGCATAAGGAGGTTTTCATGACTGCTCAAAAAGTTCCCATTCCAAATGATATGAAATATTCTTTTATTTACGGCTGCTCATTGGAATTAACCTGCAGCCTTCATGTCATTTCTGACCCTTACCATCATGTAAACTGCATTGACTGGTATGACACATGTATGATCAGTCTTGAAAAACGGCTAGTAAGGAAAATTGTAGATTTCGGTGAAAGATTTGCAAACTGGACACTTATTATGGATCTTGTCGATAACTTTACAAAGCCTCCATCTTCAGGCTCCTGTTTCTATGATGACTTTCCAAACTTTATCAAACGTTTTCAGGAACTTCCGCAGGAGGAGTTCGCATACATTTTTCTGGGAGAAACACTGATAGGCGACAGGCAGATTATTGAAACGCTGATGAAATCTCCGGAAAAACTGGATCAATATCCTCTGGGAGATGTCTATAAATATATTTCCAGAGAAAATGTTCTTTATTTTATCAGCCACGTTGATGAAATCAGAAATGAAATTGCTGATATAATGCAGAGTTATTATCATTCTTTTTTTAAAGAGTACTGGAAAAAAACCTGCAGTTTTTATCGGGGTTCTCTCTTAAGAGCAGAAAAGGAATTCTGTTCTTCCTCCGCATCCAGCTTTATTACATCTATTCACGATCAGCTGTCCCATGTGGATGGAACTTTAATTATGAAAAAGTCTCTGTCTTTTCAGATAGACTATAGGCAGATCAGAGAAATCCGAATAATTTTCTCTGCGTTCACCTATCCTCATTTGATGATGAACGTCTATAATGATCATCTTACAATTTACCGCAACCTGCTAATGCCTATCATGAGCGGCAGTCTCGACATTCTTTCTGATAAAATGAAAGTATTCAGCGATCCTACCAGGCTGACAATCATCAAACTGCTGATCAACGAGAGAATTACCAATGGTGCCATTTCATCACTGCTCGGTGTAACACCCGCTTCTGTCTCCCAGCATCTGAAAGGATGCTGAGCTGCTTATCGCTGAAAAAGAAAAAAACAGCATCTTTTATCAGATTAACCGTGAAGAACTCAATCGTATCCTGAAAGAACTGAAGAATTTTATACAAAATTAAAAAGATTTGAGTCGGATTTTTAATCAGATCCGGCCCAAATCTTTTTATATATTCAGTCCACCCAAAATATTTATAATTTATTTTTAATTTCCAATATCCTTCTTCTGTCTCATAAAAGCAGCCAACAGTCTTTTTCACAGTAAACGGCAGACATTGCCAAAAGCACCAAAAAATTATTCTGCTGCCGGTACTGCTAATTTATGATTCACACTTTAGTTCACAAGGCAGAATTATCTTTGTCAAAACAGATTCCGCTCCTTCATTTAGCCAGAAAATCTCGCCTCCGCTTCTTTCAGCCGCCTCTTTCATATTCCTTGATCCAATTCCATGATTCTTCCGGTCAGGATTACTGCTCACAGGGCACCCATCTTTTATTATTAAAGGATTTGAGACAGGGTTTCTCATCTCAAAGAATAGAAAATGCTCTTCCCTTCTGATTTTTAAAGTGATTTCTTTGTCTCTGTCTCCATCATATTTCCTTACAGCATCAAAAGCATTTTCAAAAGCGTTGGATAAAATAACACAGAGATCAACCTGAGGTACATGCAGCATACTGTCAATTTTTCCACTGACAGAAAAACTGATTCCCGCTTTTTTGCATAGTCTATGATACTGATTTACGATTGCATCACAGACCAGATTGTTAGTGCTGAGAAAACTGAACCCTTCACTGACAGTTCCCAAATTATCTATATATTCGCTTACTTCCTCAAAACGGCCTTCTTGAGACAGATTCTGCAAAACACTGATATGCTTATTAAAATCATGACGAAATTTTCGCAGCTCCATATCACTTTCACCAATCAGCCTGTACTGTTCAGTCTGTCGGGCAATGCACTTTTTATTAAAAGTGACCTCCTGCTTCAAATCCCTCTTCTGATTACTGTTTATACACAGGAGAACAAGTATGGTTAAGGTAAATATTCCAATAACTCCATTTTTTGACATATGAATTGCTGCGATAATCTGTACCGTATTTTCTTCAATTTCACCAGAGTATCCGGATTCTAGCTGAAGTATATACATAATGGCAAAAACAGGAACAAATAGCAGGGGATTCAGCTTTTGAAGACAGAGCCATATCTGTCTTCGATGAGTTTTTACCGCCAATCCAATTGTACACAGAACAGCAGACACAACCAATAAAGACAGAATACAGCAGAAATAATAATTGATTTCTGTTGCCCTGCCTTCTTTTATAATGATTCCGATACCCAGAATCAGATTATATACAATTCCCATAACTTCAAAAGAAATAGCGCTCAGTCCAACTACAGTCCATAGTCTTCCGCAGAAGAAAAATACCGGCATAAAAATAAATAAAAAATATTCCATATAGATAGATACCGGCTGCATAGGGCCGTCAGTAAACTGTATTCCAATCCAGAGAGCACAGAGAAAGATTCCCAAAACAATAAGGCCGCGATTCTTTCTAAACTCGCAGCCAAATACAAATCTGAACAGTAAAAATAAATTAATAAGTTGCATCACAGATACTGCCATGGTCTGCTCCCCCTATATATATTTAGCAATTTTACTCAGGTAGCATAAGTACTGTTGATAGCACTCCTTTTTTCGCCGTCTGCTGACCCGAAGACAAATCTGCGCACCATCTTTATCTGTCTCTTTCAGAATAATTTTATCATCTCGAAAAGACTTAATATGCCGGCTGCTGACAATACAGCTCTTCTCTATACGCAGAAATCCCTGCTCAGTCAGTTCCACTTCCCACTGATCTAATGACTTTCTCCCGCCATCCTCTGGTTGGCCGGATACAAGATGCAGTACCGTATATCCTCTGTCTGCATGAATTCTGACAATATCCCCTGTGCTTATCCTTCTGCCGTGCGGCAGTTCTATCTCCTTATCCAGATTCAAATGCAAAATCGCCAGCTCCAGCATATCCTCAAGCTGACGAGAATCGACAGGCTTTAATAAAAATCCGATAACATTGCGGTTAAAAGCTTTCGACATGGCATCCGCATACCTTGTTGCAAAAATAATCAGAGGACAGTCAGGTTCCATAGCAAGCTGATCCTTCAGTGTAATCCCGTCAAGTTCCGGCATCTCCACATCCAGTATCAGAATATCAGCCTGCTCAGCCCGAACCATCCATGGATCCGTCACAACTGTCACATCAGCCTCATATTGGTGCTTGGCAAAATATGTTTCGCAAAGCTGTTTCAACACCTGTGCATCTGAGCGACTGTCATCACAAACGGTAAGCTTCATCTTTGCCTCCTGAATACCTTAAAATCTTTGAATATCAGTATATCATAAAGTATTCAGGATGTCACTTGCTGCTATGAATTCCGCAGTTTCAAAATCCCATTTCCCAATCCCCTCTTGGGTTATCTCCAGTATAGCTTTGAACCCGATAAATTACAACAAAAATGCGACAAGTGGTCGTTTTTTGCGTTAAGCGGTCATTTTTGCATCAAAAAACTGTCCGGCAGAAAATTTCTTTTCCGGACAGCATGATTTCATCACATTATTTTACCAGATAAATGATGGCGTCAACCATAAAAACAACAGCCATAACTCCAGTTACCACATCAAAACTCTTCGGCTTCATTTTCTCACTTATCTTTACAAAAATAGGTTGAAGCACGTACAGAAAGATCATACCGCCAATACCGAAACGGATACTCGGATTCAGCGCAATTCTGCCCTGAAAGTTAAAGGCAAATCTGGTATAGTCCCACATCCAGTCCCCTGTAGTGAATTCCATGATATAGCTTCCAATCAGTTCAGTCACCGTAGTAACGATTACTACACCGAGAAAAACAAGTACAGGCGTAACTGAAATCCCTCCTATACAGATTTTCTTTTTCTGTAGCCAACTCAGCGAAAAGATAAGAATCAGCGCCCCCACTCCATAAATCACACAGTATGGTCCAAACAGAACTCCTCTGTTTGAAAATCCCCACCGGTAGACCACAACTTCTAAAAAAACTTCATAAACCCATCCAATGATAGAATAAAGCATGAAATAAAAAAAATACTTTTGAAATTTCTGCAGCATAACATTCTCCCTAAATATTAAATTCACTGATGTTTATATAGTTAGAGTTTTATTCTACCATGGATTTTACCGTTTGTCATAACTTTTTAATAAAACTTTACGTTCTTATGCTCTTGGGTGTGTTCTGTCATAAACATCCTTGATTCGATTTTTAGTGACAGAAAGATAAATCTGTGTAGCCATAATATCTTCATGTCCCATCAGTTCCTGCAGGCTTTTAAGGTCTGCTCCATTCTGCACCATATGCACTGCAAAAGAAGTTCTTAAAATATGAGGCGTCAGTTTTTCTTCAAGTCCCACTTGTTTGCCATACTGTTTCATCAGCTTCCATAAACCCTGTCTAGAAAAAGCTTCTCCCTGATAATTGACAAAAAGCGGACTATCCGGTTCTTCTGAACCTTTATCCCGCATCAGATACAAACGACTGTTCAGAATATAATTGTCTAAAGCTCTGCGGGCTATTGCGCCCATAGGTACAATTCTGGCTCTTCCATGGGCTCCACTGCAGGTAATAAAGCCCATACGCAAATTTACATCCCCCATCTTCAGCTCAATCACCTCACTGACTCTAAGTCCTGTAGCATACATCACTTCAAGGATTGCCCTGTCTCGAATTCCTTTAACGGAATTATCCGGTGCCTCCAACAGTGTTTCTACTTCTTCAATGGTCAGGTAAGAAAGTTTCTTTTTCTCTATGCGTGGAGCTTTGATATCATCTACCGGATTTACTGACATTATGCCCTGTTTGACAAGGAATTTATAAAAAGTCCGAAGAGAAGACAGCTTGCGGTTTGCTGTAGATCTTGACTTTCCACTGTTTTTCAGCTCCAGAAGATAAGCTGCCACATCAGTTTCCATTGCCTCATGCAGAGCGTTTATACCTCTTCCTGTTAAAAAATTTCCAAAAGCTTTTATATCCCTTTCATAAGCCTGGCAGGTATTAGCTGCGGTCTTCTTTTCTTCTTTTAAATATGTAATAAAACCATAAAGCTCCATAAAATTCTCCGTCCATTCCTGTCATATTTCTTCATAAACAACATACTTTACATAGAAAGGAGAGGTTGTCTATGAATGAAAAAATAAGTTTTATTTTCTTAACTCTATTATTGATCAGTTTTTCTGCAGGTATTTTCACCGAGATCACTATAACGCCTGCAGATGCTTCTATCCCGTCTCAGCTTCCGGCTATGGTTTCAGGCATTTTAGATTACATAAAAAATGATATAGTCACCGTTTGCGCCGCAATGATTTTTTCTGCAAGTGTCCTGCTCCTGCCTTTGGTTCCCCTGATGGTGGTGGGAAAAACCTTTTCACTGGGCTTCTCTACAGCCTATATTCTCTCCTCGTCATCTGATAAAGCCTTCGGCATCATCATGACAGCCCTGCTTCCTCGAGGTTTCTTCAAACTGCCCGCCTATATTGTGCTGATACTGATTTCTCTAGATGCCGCATGCTTTATTAAAAACCACTATCAGAATCTGCCGGTTCTAATCCATGGTGCGCCACAGCATCTGTTTCGCTTTTCACTCTGTTTTCTTGCACTTGTTGCTTCCAGCATTCTGGAGTTCTTCCTTCTGAAAGGAGTGCTTTGACCATGAGGATGGCGGTCTGAGACTTGCCGTCCTCGATTTTTCCTTCCATCACCATGTGATACAGTTCTTCAACCGCATACTCTTCAATATCGATAGCTTCATTTTCATCAAAGTCAGTTTCACCTGCCGTAAGGCCGGTACAAAGATAAATATAAAGAATTTCCTCAGAATACCCTACTGACGGATACATTCTGGTCAAAAGAGTAATATGCTCTGCCGTATATCCGGTCTCCTCCTTAAGTTCTCGCAGTGCTGTTTTTTCAGGATTATTCTCTCCCGGGTCAATTTTTCCAGCAGGTACCTCCAGCATCACTCTTCCGGCTGCTTTGCGATATTGTCTCACCATAGGCATAGTTCCGTCATCTTTGACCGCAGCAATCACAGCTCCGCCTCGGTGCTCCACAATCTCTCTGTACGATTCTCCCTGACGTACAGTTACCTTGTCTTTACGTAGGTTCAGAATCATTCCTTCATAGATTCGCTCTGTACTGATTGTTTTTTCTTCAAAAATCATAACACTCAATCTCCTGACAGCTTATTATTCTGCAAATTCTGTCTGCGTCGCAACAGTCATACTGATTACAGTATACCATCTATGACATCCAAATAAAACAGGGAACTTGAAAAAACAAGTTCCCTTTATGTCTCATCGGTCTATCTCGGCTCTACAATCAGCTTAATAGCCGTTCTTTCTTCACCCTCGATCTCTATGTCCGTAAATGCAGGAACACAGACTAAATCGATACCACTTGGCGCTACGAATCCTCTGGCAATTGCCGTCGCCTTAATTGCCTGATTCAAAGCTCCTGCACCGATGGCCTGAATCTCTGCACCTCCTTTCTCTCTTAAAACACCTGCTAACGCCCCTGCTACCGAATTCGGATTTGACTTAGCTGAAACTTTTAATATTTCCATACTGTTTTCCTCCCATGAAATAAATAATTTTCTTTATTATAACGGTCAATATACTCAAAAAGTGGACCTATCGCTTGACAAAAACTTTTTTTTTCACTTTTTTTTCACTTTTTTTTCAGTAATACTTGCATTTTTCGACTAAATTATATATAATTGCATTGTGGTTATCCCCCTGATAACCTCATTAATCTCTAATCCCAATACCCCTTTTGAACAAAGTAGACTGCACCCCTGCGGTCTATTTTGTTTTACAGGGAGAGTCTGTAGGTGTCCGTTAATTCCTGTCACACGGGAATTTTCAGGATCCCCTACTATTTTTCTATCAGCTATTCAAATGAGGTGAACTATGAAAACAGTAACCGACAGACTGCAGCTTTCTGCCTATACATCCAGAATTTTTGACATGTATTTCAGAAACCGCAGCTTTGCAGTCTTTGATATTGAAACCACCGGTCTTTCCCCTGCTCACTGCAAAGTCATTCTTTCCGGTATACTCCTGTATGACAGAGAAGGATGCCGAATAATTCAGTACTTTGCAGATCAGGCAGACGATGAAAAGCAGATCATTGAAAAAACTCTGGAACAACTCGATGCAGTAGATTATGTCATTACCTACAACGGCAAACATTTTGACATGCCGTTCATGGAAAAAAGAGCAGAAAAACATGGTATTACTTTTGATCCAAAGGTTTACAATCTGGATCTCTTTCTGGTGGTACAGAGCTGCTCTGATCTGAGAGAGACCCTGCCTAATCTGAAGCAGAAAACGCTGGAAGTTTTCATGGGTCTTTCAGATACTCGCGATGATGAAATATCAGGTGGTGAAAGTGTTGTACTTTATGAACAGTATATGCAGACCCATGCATTTGCGTTAGAAAAAACAATTCTTCTTCATAATCACGATGATCTGATACAGCTGTACCGACTTCTTCCAATTATCTCTAAAACGGATTTTCATAAAGCCATGTATAAAAGAGGCTTTCTGTCAGGAAATTTTCTGATTGAGAAGATTTCCATCAGTGGTAAATCACTGATGGTCTGTGGAAGACAGATAAAAAATCCTGTCAGCTATATTTCATTTCCCACTGAAGATAATCCAGTCTCCCTGAATATGGATGCTGCCAGCGGCAGTTTTGAGTTGACTGTACCCTGTGCCAGCCAGGCAGGAGCTCTGTACTTTGATGCGAAAATATTGCTTGGAGAAAATCTTTCTGCAATTGAAAAATATCCGTCAGTTGTAAACGGGTATCTTGTGGCAGAAAATCGAGGAACAATAAACTATATGGAAATAAATCGTTTTCTTCTGGAGTATTTTTCAAAACTGGAA
>CABSEO010000068.1 GCA_902476665.1 uncultured Emergencia sp. | reverse complement strand
TGGGAGTCATGGGCTGGGCGGATGCGCTTCTGATGATGGGGATTCCTTACAATTCTGACGAGGCAGTTGCCCTGGCAGAGCGGGTAATGCGATATATTGAGAATACCGGTCATGCAGCAAGCAGCAGACTGGCTGAAAAGAGAGGAACTTTCCCGCTGTTTTCTGTCAGCACACTGAAGGATGGACCAGCCATGAGAAATGCCACAATCACGACTATTGCACCGACAGGAACCCTATCTATCATCGGAGGATGTAGAGCCTGTGTTCGCCTATGCCTTTATCAGAAACATCATGGACGGCACGGAAATGGTAGAAGTGAATCCGGTACTCACCGCAAAGCTGAAAGAACTTGGACTTTATAACGACAGACTTCTGAAAAAAATTGCAAAGGAAGGTACTGTGGCGCATTGTGAAGAGATTCCGGAAGATGTCCGCAGAGTTTTTGTCTGCTCCCATGATATCAAGCCGATTGATCATATTAAAATGCAGGCGGCATTCCAGAGATATACTGACAATGCTGTCTCCAAAACAGTGAACTTCCCAAAAGATGCTACTAAAAGCGAGGTCAGGGATGTATATCTGCTGGCATATAAAGAAGGCTGTAAAGGTGTAACTATCTATCGTGACGGAAGTCGTGAGGAACAGGTGCTCAATATCGGTAAAGTAAACCATGAAGAAGGTAAGGACGGACAGGGAGTGATTCCGGCTCTGGAAAATCCTGCTTACGGACACATTGAACCTCGTCCTCGTCCGGACGTAACCAGAGGCTTTACTGAAAAGGTAAGAATCGGATGCGGCAGCCTGTATGTTACCTGCAATTATGATGAAAACGGAATTTGTGAAGTGTTTACCAGCACAGGAAAAGCCGGAGGCTGTCCAAGCCAGAGTGAAGCCACTGCAAGGCTGGCATCTGTGGCTCTTCGCAGCGGAATATCCATTCAGGAGGTTTACGATCAGCTGAAGGGAATCAGATGTCCGTCCACCATCAGACAGCAGGGGATGGGATGCACTTCCTGCCCTGATGCAATTGCCAGAATTCTGATGAAGGTCTCCAAGATTATTGAGGATCAGCCTAAGGAACGTGCTTCTTTTGAGCCACCTACAGAAAAGCCTGTTCCTCAGAGAAATCCGATTGTTCCTGCCACGGCTGGAGAAATCCATGCCTGCCCTGAATGCGGAAGTCCTGTGGAGCATGAAGGCGGATGTGTTATCTGCAGAAACTGTGGATTTTCTAAATGCGGCTGATTTTTACTGAGAAATCAGTTACCTGGATTTTAAGACTGCTTGCATTCCGTCAGAGAAAGTGCTAGTATTAAGTAATATAAAGAAAAAGGGAGTCCGCAGCAGCGGGCTGAGAGGGGGCTGAAGCTGTCCCGACCTGTAACCTGATTTGGATCATGCCAACGTAGGGAAATAGAAGCAGCATACTAACTGCCGACAGGCCTTGCGAGGCGTCGGCAGTTTTGGTTTTTTGAAGGGAGAGAATTTATAATGAGAGAGTACGCAACGCAGATGGAGGCGGCGCGCAAGGGAATCGTAACGCCTGAACTTGAAATCGTAGCAAAGAAAGAGCGAATGACGACTGAGGAACTGATGCCTCTGGTAGCTGAAGGAAAGGTGGCAATCTGCGCCAATAAACGGCATACATGTATTGATCCTGAGGGTGTAGGGTCCATGCTTCAGACAAAGATTAACGTGAATCTGGGTGTTTCCAGAGACTGTAAGGATATGAATGTGGAGATGGAAAAGGTAATGGCGGCAGTTAATATGGGTGCTCATGCCATCATGGATCTGTCCTCCCACGGTGATACCATTCCGTTCAGAAGAAAGCTGACAAGTGAATGTCCGGCTATGATCGGCACTGTGCCTGTCTATGATTCTGTAATTCACTATCAGAGAGATCTGGATACTCTGACTGCTAGAGATTTTATCGATGTAGTCAGACTTCATGCGGAAGACGGTGTGGATTTTGTAACTCTTCACTGCGGAATTACCAGGAAAACTATTGACCAGATAAAAAAACACAAGAGAAAGATGAATATCGTATCCAGAGGCGGTTCTCTGGTCTTTGCCTGGATGACAATGACGGGAGAAGAAAATCCGTTTTATGAGTATTTTGATGAGATTCTGGATATCTGCAGAGAATATGATGTTACTATTTCTTTGGGAGATGCCTGCAGACCGGGCTGCCTTGCCGATGGTTCTGATGTATGCCAGATTGAGGAGCTGGTGCGTCTGGGTGAGCTGACAAAACGGGCGTGGGCAAAAGATGTACAGGTTATGGTGGAAGGTCCGGGGCATATGCCTATGGATCAGATTGCAGCAAACATGAAACTGCAGCAGACTATCTGCAGTGGTGCACCGTTCTATGTGCTGGGACCTATCGTAACCGATATTGCGCCGGGATATGATCACATTACCTCTGCCATCGGCGGAGCTATTGCGGCAGCATCGGGTGCAGCCTTCCTTTGCTATGTAACTCCCGCAGAACATCTGGCGCTGCCTAATGTAGAAGATGTGAAGCAGGGGATTATCGCCTCCAAAATTGCAGCCCATGCAGGGGATATTGCAAAAGGTGTCCGCGGCGCCAGAGAGATCGATGATAAAATGGCGGATGCCCGTCGTGAACTGGACTGGGAAGCCCAGTGGGCCTGTGCTATTGACCCGGAAACCGCGAAAAAAATCCGTGAGGACAGAAAGCCGGAACATGATGATACCTGCTCCATGTGCGGTAAGTTCTGTGCAGTACGCAGTATGAATAAAGCTCTGGCGGGAGAACATATTGATATATTGTAATAGTGTGAAGGAGCCCATTTCGGCTCCTTTATTGTATATGGTGCTGTGCAATTCCTTGTGGGAGAACAGGCATTAGGGATTTCATGCCTGTTATGCCTTTTGAGATGCGGTCCCCTATACCAGATTCCACTTGACAAGCAGTTTTGCAGCAGAAACCTCTTCCCTGAGCAGCCGGGAAACATATCGGGTCAGGAAAAAACTTTCTTGGCCTTTCTGTCGCAGGCTTTCTGCAATGTATAGCGTGATACCGGTTTTTTCTGCCAGCTTCATCAGTTCTTTAATTTTGCTCAGGCTGGTTAAATCCGAGATCTCAAAGCTGCCGCCACGTTCAGATTTTGTTTTTTCTACAGCCTTTTTCAGTTCCTCTTCAAAGTAGTCTCTCCGATAGAGAATCAGGGGATCCAGCTTGAAAATACGGGCGGCATGATCTGCCTGCTTTAAGGTTCTTTTATCAAAAATATCTTTTGCAAAGGTATAGTAAAAGCCATCGTAGATGCCATAGGTTTTCATGGCATCCAGATATCCGAGACGCAGAATTCTTTTGGCGTTTGCGATATCAAATACAAGGAAGTCTCCAAGATTCCATTTGCTTTCAATAAAAGTCAGATTGGGGACTTCTTTCAGCTCGGAAGGTTTGAATCGCCCCACTGCATCAAGGTAGACAGCGATAACCTCGGTAGCCCCTTTTTCGAGCGCCATTGTTACAGGCAGGTTATCTTCATAGCCACCGTCAATAAAGTAGCGGCCGTCAATTTCGGCAGCATGCACAGCAGGAAAGGCAGAAGCACTGGCGGTGATATAATCGCAGAGCTGACCTTTAGGGATATCTTCTTTCCAGAGATAGTGAGCCTTCATGGATGGGACTTCCACGGTGACCAGACCGAAGTCTACAGGGGATTTTCTCACAGCGTCCTCATCTACGTATTCGCTGAGCAGGGCCTGCATGCCTGTGGAGCCTGCACCCTGACTGACAAAAAAAGCTTTGGCAAAATCCTGAAGCTGTGCACCTTCTTCTACATCAAAGACCATATCAGTTTCCATTTCTCTCCATAAACCAGCGGTTTTAACAGCGTCACCCTGAACGACCATGACACCGTTGACAGCCCCTACAGAAACACCGACCACAATATCTATTTTGATTCCCAACTCAGTAAGAGCCTGCCAGACACCGCACTGATAGGCGCCACGGGAGCCGCCTCCACTGAGAACCAGAGCTGTTTTTCTTTCAGAAATCTGAGTGCTGTTTTGAATCCGATCAGACATTTTACAAATCCTTTCTGTTTTTTAACCCAAAGATGTGGTATACTTAATTATTATGTCTATTCTACCGTAAAAGGAGGTAACTGACAATATGGATGAAAGATTAAAAAAAGTCATTGATGAGAGTGACAATATTGTCTTTTTTGGTGGTGCAGGAGTTTCCACGGAAAGCAATATTCCTGATTTTCGTTCAGAGAGTGGTCTTTATCATGCGCAACAGAAATACGGTCATTCTCCTGAAACCATGCTCTCACATTCCTTTTATAAAAATCATACGAAACTGTTCTTTCAGTATTACAAAGAAAACCTGCTTTATCCGGATGCTCTGCCCAACCAGGCTCATCTTGCTCTGGCAAAACTGGAGGAAATGGGCAAACTGAAGGCGGTAGTGACGCAGAATATTGACGGACTGCACCAGAAAGCAGGCAGTAAGAAGGTCTATGAGCTTCATGGTAGTGTGCTGAGAAATTATTGCGAAAAGTGCGGAAAGTTTCATGATGTGGCTTACGTACTTGATGAAAGTCACTGTAAAGAGGGGGTTCCGTATTGTCAGTGTGGCGGGATTGTAAAGCCGGATGTGGTGCTTTATGAAGAAATGCTGGATGAAGACTGCATTTCAGGTGCGGTGGATGCTATTTCTAGGGCGGATACACTGATCATTGGAGGAACTTCTCTGGTAGTATATCCTGCAGCGGGTCTGATCAATTATTTTAAGGGAAAAAATCTGGTGCTGATCAATAAGTCAAAGACGCCATATGACGATAGAGCGAACCTTGTGATTTATGATGCAATTGGAAAGGTGATGGATTTATCATGAATATACTGGTAGTGAATGATGATGGAATTCAGTCAGAGGGTCTGGGGGCACTGGTACAGGGGCTTTCTGAAGTTGCGGAGGTCTATGTCTGCGCACCTGATGGACAGCGCAGTGCAAAAAGACACTCCCTCACGCTGGGCCAGACAATTATCATTGAGAAAACGAATTTTCCCGGAGCAAAAGCAGCTTACAAAACCAGTGGCTCTCCTGCAGACTGTACAAAGGCTGGGCTGCAGTTTCTCGAAGAAGCCGGGATTGAAATCGATATGGTATATTCAGGTATTAATATGGGAAGTAATCTTGGAAGAGATACTCTTTATTCGGGAACTGTGGGTGCGGCGGCAGAAGCTGCCCTCAGCGGGTATCATGCTGTGGCGGTATCAGTGGATGATCACGATGCAGTCTATTTTGATACGGCCGTAAAGCTGGCGAAGGACGTTATTGGGCTAACCTATGGCAAGATGGACAAGTCGGTTGTTATCAGCATTAACGTGCCGAATCTGCCGAAGGAGCAGATCAGAGGCATAAAGTATATGCCTCTGGCAACAACCAGATATTATGATGATAAGTTTCATCAGGTGGAGGGAGGTTTTGCTCTGTCGGGAGAACCTGCAGCACAGACCGGAGACGGAGCAGAGACGGATCTTTCTGCAGTGGAAGGAAATTATGCAGTGATTACACCTCTGCAGTTTGATTTTACAGATTATGGCACCTTGGATAAAATAAAAGAATGGAGTCTTAATATATGAATATTTTCAAGCATAGCTTTGAAAATTTAACAGAAGAGGATATTGTTATCCTGAAGGAATACTTCAGCGGCTTCGACTATAGAGGGGCAGGATATACATTTCTTGCAAATTATATTTGGAGAAATACTCATTGTCTTTGCTGGGAGGTAATTGGAGACTATCTCTGTATGGCAGGTGCAGACTGTATGATCAGGGAACCGAGTGCTATCATTTCCATGCCTCTGACAAAGACGGGACAATATGAGCCTGAGAAGTTGAGAGAGACGATTCTGGAAGCACGCAGAAGATTTGAAGAGAGGAAGATTGCCTTTTCTATTGAATTAGTGCCCGGTCATATGGTAAAATATTTGGAAAAGGCCTTTCCGGGAGAAATTGTGTTTTCTCATGATCGTGATGCAGACGAATATGTGTATCTGAAAGACAAACTGATAACCTTAAGCGGACGGGCACTTCACAAAAAAAAGAATCATATGAACTATTTTCTGAAGAACTACACCTATGAGGTAAAGGCGATTGACAGAACTATGACAGCAGAGATTCTGCAGCTGGTTAAAAGTTTGAAAGCAAGCAGAGATTACAGCGCAGAAGAAATGGAAAGCCTGAACATGGAAGAAGAAGCTATTGGGGAGATTCTGCAGATGATAGAAGACCCTGATGTCTATTCTGTGGCGGTACTCATTGATGGAAAAATTCAGGCCTTTGCCATTGGTGAACGTCTCAGTGGTGATACAGCTGTGGAACATTTTGAAAAGGCGGCAGATATCAGGGGCCTTTATCAGGTGGTTTGCAGTGAATTTGCAAAGAGTCTTCCAGACGAGATTCTTTATATTAACCGGGAAGAAGATATGGGACTTGAAAATCTCAGGAAAGCGAAAGAAGCTCTTAAACCATGTCATATGGAAGAAAAATATTGTGGTTGCTTTTTGTAGTATCATATAGTAAAATAAGTATGTGAATAATTTAACAAAATTTTAACGATAAATACAGCGTTGTTATAACGCCAGGATTTGGCTTATATTATAAGGAGGTACATATTATGAAAGAGGTAGTAATCGTAGGTGCAGCCAGAACTCCGATCGGCAGCTTCGGCGGCTCTCTGAAGGACATTCCTGCAAGAAAGTTAGGAGCAATCGCTATCAAAGCTGCAATCGAGAGAGCCGGCATTAAGCCTGAAATGGTAGATGAAGTTATTATGGGTTGCGTACTTCAGGGTGGATTAGGACAGAACGTGTCCAGACAGATGTCTTTAGATGCTGGTATTCCTATTGAAGTTCCTACTATGACAATCAACAAGGTTTGCGGTTCCGGTCTGAGAGCGGTAGAATTAGCTGCACAGATCATCAAAGCTGGCGATGCAGATATCATCGTTGCAGGTGGTGCAGAAAACATGTCCGCAGCAGCATATGCTGTTCCTGCAGGCAGATGGGGAGCCAGAATGAACAATACACAGATGATTGACATGATGGTAAACGATGGTCTTTGGGATGCGTTCAACAACTATCACATGGGAATCACTGCAGAAAACATTGCAGAACAGTGGGGTCTGACAAGAGAAGAACTGGATGAATTCTCCGTAGCTTCTCAGCATAAGGCAGAGGCTGCAGTAAAAGCAGGAAAATTCAAGGAAGAAATCGTTCCTGTAGAAATTCCGCAGAGAAAAGGCGATCCTATCGTATTTGATACTGACGAATATCCTAAGTTTGGTGCTTCTTTGGAGAAGATGGCTAAGCTGAAGCCTGCATTCAAGAGAGATGGCGGTGTGGTAACTGCTGCTAACGCTTCCGGTATTAATGATGCTGGTGCTGCTCTGGTTGTTATGTCCAAAGAAAAAGCTGACGAATTAGGCCTGAAGCCTCTGTGCACAATCAAAGGTTATGCTTCCGCAGGCGTAGATCCGAAGATCATGGGTATCGGACCTGTTCCTTCTTCCAAGAAGGCATTAGAAAAAGCAGGCTATACTATCGCTGATATGGACTTAATTGAAGCAAACGAAGCTTTTGCTGCTCAGTCTGTAGCAGTAGGCAAAGAGCTGGGATTTGATCCTGAAAAGCTGAACGTAAATGGTGGAGCTATTGCTCTGGGACATCCTATCGGAGCTTCCGGCGCAAGAATTCTGATTTCCCTGATTTACGAAATGCACAAGAGAGAAGATGCTAAATTAGGTCTTGCAACTCTGTGTATCGGCGGCGGTATGGGCACTGCGGTTGTAATTGAAAAATAAATAAACATTTAATAAAGAAAAGACTCGGATATTTCCGAGTCTTTTTGCTACGAAATTATTATGCCGTTTTCCGAAAATCATATTTGTATTTTATTAATACAAATATGGAAGAAGTGTCTTGCATGTTGTTTCCCGACCATAATACAGACCTTGACAGACTGAAATTTTTCGGGTTCAACGGAGAACAGATAAGATTTGCTTTTGCAGAAAGGAAAAATTATATGTATTATCTTCATGTAACCTATACCGCAGAGAATAGAGAGATTGCCTGCAGATTTTATGATGAGGTAAAGAGGGCTGGAATTATTGAAACTACAAGAAATGAACCGGGAAATCTTCGCTATGAATATTTTTTCAGCGCAGAAAGA
>CABSEO010000067.1 GCA_902476665.1 uncultured Emergencia sp. | reverse complement strand
GTTCGGGATACCGCAAAGATACTTTCCCTGTCGCAGGATTTTCTGATGCTGTTGTTATACGGTACATTGAAAAGTCCTTTGCCGTTAACCCTGTAAAGACCATTAAAGCAGTGTTTATTCAGGAACACCAGCATAGCAGCCAGATCTGTGTCAAATTCCTCTGCCGCCAGCTTTTCATTAAACTCAGCCCGTACTTCGTAATAGAACTCTTTTTTTCCCGCAGCCAGTTCACAATCCAGCCGATCAGTCACTTTCAGGAACGCTTCCGGATTTTCTTTAATCTGCAGATAGGCATTAATCAGCGCAGGATTTATATCGCTGATCACCGCTTGTCTGGGCTGCAGTTCAAAAAATACTGCGCCGCCGCCCACAAAAGGTTCAATATACCGATTGTACTTTTCCGGCATCATCTCCCTGATCTGAGGCAGAAGCTGCCTTTTTCCTCCTGCCCATTTGATAAAAGGGCGGCTTTTTGTATCTGTCATTTCTACTCCTTGTCTTCTGATGATTTCTTATCGGAAGGTGCAACGTTTATGTGCTGATACTGATCATACAAAGTTGCCGTTGTCCTGTTGCTTTTCTGAACAGCATCCTGCTTTTTCTGCCACTGAGAGCTCTGCGGCTTCTTCTGTTCCTGCTGCGGTTGGGAAAAAGGCTTCTGCTTTCTGTTTCCCTCCTGACTGTTTCTGCGTGTTTCGCATTTTCCATAAATAACTCTGGTATCAGCCAGAATATCGTGAAGACCTTTCTTTTCCTGCATGAACCCGGTCATAATATAGCCGATTCCCAGCACAAATCCGGCCAAAAATCTTCCGATGGTTTCTCTGTACAATACATCGAAGAAGGAAGGCCTTCCTCCATCTGCAGAAATAACCCGCAGATTAAGCGCCTTTTTCCCCACTGTTGCACCAAGATAATAGGTACACAGGACAAAATATGCGGCGCCTGCAGCGTACAGCAGTGCATCCTTGATACTGTACTGAAAAAGAAATGTCAGATCCAGCAGATTCTCACCCTGAAATATGGTAAAGGACAGCGCCAGAGTCAGTCGCACTGCAAGGTGAATCACGCCGGCCAGCACCAGATCTATAAGATAAGCCGCAAGCCTGGCCCAGAATCCTGCATATACAACTTCCGCAGAGGCTTCCTGCGCCATGCCTCCATAGTTCATATTCATTTCCTCCTCACGGTTATAACCCTGCATCATACAGGAACACCCCGCTTTCAAACTCTTCTGCGGCTTCTTTCAGAATCTGACTGTCTGATTTCGGAATCAGATCTTCCACCTTTGAAAACAGCTCTGACAGGAGATTTCCGCTACTTTCCAGAGAATAGTACACATCTACGCCGGTAGCTTTACTGATAATCTCTTTCACATCATCATAATAGCCAATTTCATCAATGAGGCCGTTTTCCAGGGCCTGTTTTGCTGTATAGGTTCTGCCGTCAGCAAGCTTCTTCACCTGCTTCTCTGTCATATTTCTTCCTTTGGCCACAATCTTTACAAAGTTATCATAGTATTCATCCACCTGAGACTGATAGATAGCAATCTGCTCTTCATTAAATTCAGTTACTTTGTTTTTTCCGCTGACGATGTTGACAGCTTTGATACCCAGTTTCTCATAAAGGCCGCTCAAATCATAGCCGCTCATTCTTACACCGATAGACCCGGTAGTCACACCCTGATTGGCATAAATTCTGTCTGCCGCCATAGAGATCATATAGGCACCGGAAGCTCCATAGTGAGCCATATAGGCATAGACAGGTCGTCCTGTCAGTTCCTTGTACTCCATCAGTTTATCATACATCTCCTGAGATTCATATACTGTCCCGCCTCCTGAATCAACATAAAGTAAAATCCCCTGATTGTCATCATCAGCTATCAGCTGATCAATATAGTCCAGGTTTGTACTGTGCTGATATTCTCCATCACTGTAAAAACTGCCTGAAGTCTGTTCCTGAATCGTTCCCACAATATTGACCACCGCAATATAATCTTGGCTTGGCGGTGAAAAGGAAACTTCTCCATTTAATATGGTATCTGCAGCTTTATCAAAAAAGCGTTCTGCGATACTGTGGCTCAAAACGCTGGAAAATCCCGTAATAATGAATAAAATCACTGCTACAGCCAGCCCGATTATCTGTTTTGTCTTCATAAAATTCCTTTCCGAATCCTCCTTTTAAAATCCCAGATCCTCTTCAACTATCACAACTTCCATTTTACAGGAGCCCATTTTTGCAAAATGAATCACCATGGCATTACAAATTCTGTCTGGACTTTCACAGTCAAAGCATCCTGCACCTTCTGCCGTGCACGGAGTACTGCATTCCAGTCTTGCCGCATTCAGCGGCGCCGCTGTGTTTCTTGCCCGATCAATGGCCTGATGAAGATTCTCTGCTATTTTATTGACTCCTGCCACAATGTAGACCTTCTCATGGCCGAAAAGCGTTCCTGCCAGCCTGTTTCCTGTGCCATCAATATTAACGATCTCTCCGTCACTACTGATTGCATTGGCAGAAGTCAGATAAACCTCCGTATTCATGGCTTTCCGCAAAACTTCCTTGCGATCCACAGTGTCTTGCGGATACCAGTGCCAGAATACCTGATTATGCTCTGAAAGAGACTGATAAACCCCCATCTGATCCAGAGTCACAGAACCTCCCATTCCCACTGTTGTCTGATCGATTTTCCGATTCAGATAAGCCGCAGCTTCTTCGGCTGTAGAAAAGACTGCTGTCTCATATCCTTTTCTCTGCAGGGCCTCCACAGTTTTTGTCAGATTCATTTCAATCCCCCTTTTTATCTCCTGATTCTATCTACTGTAGTAATCACGATAACAGCACCGATGGCGGTGGCAATGGCAGATACCAGTGTCAGCATTTTCGCACCGCTGATGTCCAGAATTGCTCCTCCTGCCAGACTGGAAAAAATAGTGGTCAATGTGATCATCATAGTAAAGACCGCTTGTCCTTTGACGGCTTCTCCCTTACTCATAACCTCGTCGATAAAATGCACCATGGCCGGCAGAAAGAGGCCAAAGGCAATGAGCTGAAAAAGCTGAGCTCCCAGAATCATACCCACCGACTCTGCAATATGACACATCACAATCTTGGCCGTAAAACCGGCAGCCCCCACCTTCAGCATAAACTGGCAGGAAAACCGTTTTCTCAGTGCATCAAAGCACACCAGTGTCGGAATTTCCAAAAATGCCATCACAGACAGGATTCTTCCCATATCTTCGCTGTTGCCGCCTACGTCGGCAACAATCTGCATAAGATAATTGTTCATTACTGAATTACTGAAAAACAGCCCGATAACACCCAGATTGGCGATGCAGAAAAGCTTGTTCCGTTTCAGAAAACTGATAAGATTGATCTCCTCTACCTCATCTTTTACTGTGGCACAGAGCTGGCCCTTCTCCTCGCTGTTTTTCTTTGTCTTGTCAAACTGCAGCTTGGTCAGAATAATACTGATCAGCATCATGGCCAGGACAATTTCACCGCAGAGGGGCAGAACCATAATTCCGTGACGCTCTACCAGAGTCCCCAGAATACCCATGAGCACAGAATAAGAAAGAGAACCCGCACTTCTGGCAATCCCGAAATTGATATGAACACCGCTTTCCTCCAGTTTGAAATTCAGTGAATGCAGCAGAGGCTGAATAATGGTGTGCCAGGCTACCAGAAGGACAAAAATCAATGAAATCGCCAGTGATTTCCCCTGCAGGACAAAGAGTCCAAAAGTCATCACCATCATCATCACTGTCATGATCTCCATCATCCCGGTCAGAGAAACTCGTCTGGATCGATCTGCCAGATCTGCCGTAAACGGCTGCAGTACCACTGCCACCACATTGGCTGCTGCCAGAATCACACCGATTTCCGTATTACTGTACCCTCGTCCCAGCAGAAATACAGAAGCAAAGCTGCTGACAATGCCGTAGACCATCCAGTAATTGGCGTGAATCCATGCATACTCTATATTCAATCGTCTTCTCATAACTCCTCCGTAAGCCGTATCCCTTGCAAACAGCAGTCCGACTTCATCACGCTGCTGTTTTCTTTACAGATGTTTATCCAGAAGAAAAGCGTGATCCATAGGGCCACTGCCCTTCCCCAGATCCAGCATAGCCTCAAGAGCTCCGGAAACATAGGCTTTTCCTGACTCTACTGCCTGTTCAAGGCTGAGCCCTTTTGCCAGACCGGCGCAAATGGCGCTGGACAGGGTACAGCCTGTTCCATGGGTGTTAGGATTATCAATACGCCTTCCGTAAAACCATTTTGCCCTGCTTCCATCAAAGAGCAGATCATTTGCGTCACTGATCTGATGTCCGCCTTTCAGCAGAACACTACATCCGAATTTCTCATAAATCTCCGCAGCAGCCTCTTCCATGTCAGAAGCGGATCGAATCGGCCTGCCTTCCCGCAGCACCTCAGCTTCCGGAATATTTGGTGTAATCAGCAATGCCAGAGGGATCAGCCTGCTACACAGCACAGCCACCGCATCCTCTGAAATCAGCCTTGCACCGCTGGTTGCCACCATGACAGGATCCAACACGATATTCTTTGCGTCATACTCTTTCAGTTTCTCTGCAATAGCCTCAATCAGTTCTGCCGAAGAAACCATGCCGATCTTTACAGCATCAGGCGGAATATCTGTAAATACAGCATCCAGCTGAGCTTTTAGAAAGTCCGCTGTCACATCCATAATTGCTGAAACGCCTGTGGTATTCTGTGCAGTCAGTGCTGTCACTGCGCTCATGGCAAAAACTCCATTCATCGTCATGGTCTTGATGTCTGCCTGAATTCCGGCTCCGCCGCCCGAATCACTTCCTGCAATAGTCAATGCCTTAGGTTTTTTCATGTCTCCCTCCATTTTAAAAAAGAGTAAATTCCGTCAGAGACTTCACATAGATATCAGCAAGCCTGCGGATCTCTTCCTGCTCGTGGGCGCTGACCTCATCATAGACTCCAACTGTTCTGAATCCCGCTTTTCCAGCTGTTCTGATAGAATACAGTCCATCCTCAAACAGCCAGGTTTTTTCAGGTTCCGATCCCATATCTGATGCCGCCCTGTAAAAAATATCCGGCTCTGACTTGCTGGTCTCAAGCTGTACGCAGCTGAGCACGGAAGTGAAATAACCGGTATATCCCAGTCTGTCAAAAGCAGCCAGAATATATGGCTGCGCTGTTGAAGTAGCAATAGTCATAGGGATACCGGCAGCACGCAGCCGTTCCAGAAGTTCTCTGGCTCCCGGCTTAAAGTCAGCATGGCAGTAGTAGAAATCTTCCACCACTGCGTTGATCCCCTTCACAATCTCCTCCTGAGACTGTTCCAGTTTATACTTCTCTTTCAGATACACTGCCCCCATATCCACTGTCATGGTAAACAGCTTGTCTCCCAGACGAGGTTCTGCCTCCACACTCAGCGTCTTAAGATATGTAGCTCCTGCATCTGTCCAGACATGCATAGTATCCAGCAGAACGCCGTCTACATCAAAAATTACTCCCTGTACCATATCTATTCAACCATCTCTTTCACTGCTTTCTTCAGATTCCTGGTGCCCTCTTCAATATCAGGCTGACCGAAAATGGCACTGATTACGGCCACACCTGCAAGTCCTCTGCCTCTGAGCTCTTTTACATTTACTGCTGTAATCCCACCGATTGCTACCGCCGGAATATTTACAGCTTTGCAGATCTCACCTACGGTCTCATGTTCTACTTCTATGGCATCATCTTTAGAACCGGTAGGAAATACTGCCCCGATTCCCAGATAATCAGCACCCCGTGCTTCTGCAGCCTTTGCCTGTTCCACAGTCTGTACTGATACTCCCAGAATCTTATCAGGACCGATAAGCGAACGCACATCTCCTGCCTCCATATCACTCTGTCCAACATGAACGCCGTCAGCACCCGCTTGCACAGCGATTGTTACATTGTCGTCGATTACAAAGGGCACACCATACTCCCTGCATAGCGTACCGATTTCTATAGCTTCCTGCAGAAAAGCCTCTTCATTCAGATTCTTTTCCCGAAGCTGAATAAAAGTAGCGCCGCCTTTCAGTGCCTTTTCCACCTGGCTGTACAAAGTCTCCCCATCCAGCCAGTGCCTGTCTGTCACTGCATAAACCAGCAGTTCTTCCTTCAGTTGTTTTTTATCTGATTTCATAACGTGCTCCTTTCTCCAGCTGCGCTCCATCCATGTTATAGATTGCGTCGATGATTCTGGTTAGGTAGGAAGCATTTCCTTCACCCGGTTTCATGGCATTCCAGGCGATTTCTCCCGCAAGACCCATTGCGCAGACAGCAGCAGCTGCAGCTTCCAGAGGTTCCTGCGGATTTGCTGTAAGAAATGCTGTCATCATACCTGAAAGCTGACATCCGGTGCCTGTAATCAGCCCCATTTCCGGTCTGCCGTTTCTGATCACATAGCACTGAGAGCCGTCGGAAACCAGATCTGTTGCGCCCTTAATCGCAGCTACACACTGCTTTTCCCGGGCAAAGTCCTTGGCAAAAGCTATGGCAGCATCCAGCGTCTTTTCCGTGACTGCATCAGCCACATCCGCATCGACGCCTTTTGTCGTTCCGCTTCCCTGAGCCAGTGTCTTAATCTCAGAAATATTCCCGCGGATAATGTCAAACCCTACTTCTTCTATGAGTTTATTTGCTGTTTCCGTGCGAAGGGTGCTTGCACCGGCACCTACAGGATCCAGAAGCAGTTTATGTCCCAGCGCTCTTGCCTTTTTGCCCGCAGCAAACATGGCCTCTATGGTTCGCAGGTTCAATGTTCCTATGTTAATGTTGAGTCCTCCGCAGATAGAAGTAATCTCCACCGCATCCTCAGTCTCATCCGCCATAATAGGGCTTCCTCCGCATGCCAGCAGGATATTTGCCACATCATTGACTGTTACGTAGTTGGTAATGTTGTGTACCAGAGCTCCCTCGGCTCTGAGTCTGTCAAACCTGTCTTTCAGCATATTCAAATTCCTTTCTGTCCCCACTTAGGGGAAATACGCTTATCAGGCTGCTGAAAAGCCGCCTGATATCCTGTTTTACCATATAATTTCTGCACCAATCCGTTCCATATCTTCCATATTAGCTTTCTGAATCTGATCTGTCTGTGAAGAACAGCATTTTTCGATAATCACAGTTCTGTAATCCAGTGCGATAGCATCATAGCAGGTAGTACGGATGCAATTTGGTGTAGTGGTGCCGATCAGCACCACTGTGGTGACACAAAGACGACGCAGAATCAGGTCCAGTTCCGTCTGAAAAAAAGCGCTCCAGCGAGGCTTGATAATCTGATAATCTGATGGTTCTGCCGTAAGACCCTCTGCCAGTTCCTCACTGTTGACACCACAGGAGCCGGGTGCCATGGTTCTGCCTCCCGCCAGCCATGCATCCTTTCTTGTAAATTCAACATCGCTGCCGTCAGAGCGATACTGTCTTTTAATCCAGAATACAGGTGCGCCGCATTCTCGGGCCTGTCTGATCACCTCGCTGCAGGCAGGCACGGTTGCCTTTGCTCCTGCTATCTCATGAGCCGCCCCGGGTTCTACAAAAGCCTTCTGCATATCGATAATGAGAAGGGCGGTTTTTTCATTAAACAGTTTATTCACAGGTTTTTACCTCCAGCTCTTGATGCTGCATTTTCCGATCTCCTGCCATGGATACCAGAGAACCCGCCAGAATCAGACCAATTCCGATCATCATGGCCGGTGAAATCTCATCTCCCAGGACAACCGCCGAAGCTGCAGCTGCAAGTACAGGCTTGAAGAAGAAGACCATCGAAGCCTCCTGCGCAGAAACATACTCCATAGCCATAAAATAGCAGGTATATCCCATGCCTGTTACAAAGACCGCAACATAGAGAAATGAACCGAGATTTCCCATGTTGAAGCCTTCCAGAAACGGAATATTTACAAAAGTTTCCAGTCCGATATTTTCCAGAAAGCCAGCCACACTCTGCAGATGAGTTGCCGCAGCCAGAATCATCATTTCTACACTCCCGAAAAGGAAACTTCCGCATGTCAGAGCAATCCCGCCCAGTTTTCGTGTCTCTCCTTTTCCCATGACTCCGTAGAGAGCAAAGAGCATACCTGATAACAGCACAAAGGTGATCCCGATCACATTAAGGCCTTTATGCCACGGCTGAACAATAAAAATAACCCCCAGTAAATCCCCTACGACAGCAATTACCTTGTGTTTCAGCAGCGGCTCCTTGAGCAGGAGAACCGCAAAGATGGTCACAAAGAGAGGATTGCTGGAAAACA
>CABSEO010000066.1 GCA_902476665.1 uncultured Emergencia sp. | reverse complement strand
TATAAATCAATTTTAAAGTATCTATTGCATTTATAAGGATGATAATTGCATTGAACCAAGCCGAAACAGTTCTTTGCTGTTCTCACTTTCTGCCGAAGTAGATAATTCTGGTAATTCCCTTGATATCCTGAAACACCTCCGCATCCACGTCATATACCTGTTTTATGAGTTCAGGAGTCAGTATCTCGGACGGTGTTCCTGAGTCAATAATGTTTCCGTTTTTTAATACATGGATAACATCACAGTACATTGCAGCAATGTTGAGATCATGGATTGCAGCAATCACCGTCTTGCCGAGATGCTTTACAATATCCATCAGTTCCAGCTGATACTTGATATCCAGGTGGTTGGTGGGCTCATCCAGCAGGAGGCATTCTGTTTTCTGGGCAAGGGCTCTTGCAAGAATTACTCTCTGCTGTTCGCCTCCTGACAGCGTGGAAAAGATTCGAGCCTGCATGGACTCCATTCCCACTTTCTTCAGGGCATCGGTTACAATTCTATAGTCTTCGGCATTGTCTCTTTCCATAGCTTTCTTATGGGGAGATCTGCCCATGAGAACTACGTCCCTGACTGAAAAATCAAAGTTATAATAATTATGCTGGGACACAACAGAGACTTTTCGGGCAGATTCTTTGAAGGACATCTGTTTCAGCGGTTTTCCGCCGACATAAACTGCTCCTTCTGCCGGTTCAAAGATTCTGCACATACACTTCAGCAGTGTGCTTTTTCCGCTTCCGTTGGGCCCTATGATCCCAGCGAACTCACCTTTAGAAACGGACAGATTTACACTGTTGAGTATTTTGCAACCGTTATATGCAAAGGATATATTTTCTGCCTTTACCTGCATTATCGTTCACCTCCAAAGCCGTAGCTTCTTTTCACCATAAGATATACAAATACAGGCGCGCCGATCACAGAAGTGATGATCCCTACTGGCATTTCTGTTCCGTTTATCAGCGTTCGGCTCAGGACATCTGCCCATAGCAGAAAGATTGCGCCCATGAGTGCTGACAGAACAATCACCTTTTTGTGATCTGTTCCAAACAGCATTCTGACGATATGAGGGATGATCAGTCCGACAAATCCGATCATCCCCGATTTGAACACTGCAAATCCTATCATCAGAGCACTTACTGCAAGATAAACGGTACGATACCGATGCAGATTGGTTCCCAATGTTACAGCAGACTCATCCCCAAGCAGCATCAGATTCAGTGTTCTGTACTGAGATGTAAAAAACAATATACCACTGATCATCACCGTGGCGATGATCCCGTTACTGATCCATTCTGCCCCGCCCAGACTTCCCATGGTCCATTGCATAACAGCCTTCACTGCGCTGTCTTTGTTTGATACGAAAATCAGAAAGTTTGCAAAGGCAGAACACAGGGCAGAAACTGCCGTGCCGGATAAGATCAGTTTGATGGCATTGCTTCTTCCTCCCATATTGGCTATAGTCATGACCAGAAAGGATGATACAAGTGCACCGATGAATCCCAGCACTCCTGCGGCGCTTCCGCCAAAGGCACTGCCCATGCCTGAAATGATGGCAAGGGTGGCGCCCAGACTTGCACCGGAGGAGACACCCAGTATATAGGGATCGGCCAGTGGATTTTTGACCACAGCCTGCATGACAGCTCCACACACAGAAAGACCTGCACCCACGATGACCGCAAGAATCAGTCGTGGAAGTCTGATAAGCCATACCACAGCAAAATCCGGACTTTCTTCTGCCGAAATTTTTTCTGCCCTGAAAAGTGAAGTAATACCGCCTGTGATGGTGCCGTACACTTTTCCTACAGGCATATCTACAGTTCCAAAGGTAACTGCAAGTATAAGGGAAACGGCTAAAAGCACTGTCAGTGCTACAGCGGCAATCATATAATGCTCAGATAACATGTTATTTTTCATAATCATTTACTCTGTTACTAATATATTCCCTCTGCAAAGGTTCTGATCCCATCAATTGTACGAGGGCCGCTTGCATACATGTCGCCCAGCATAATGGGGTATACCCGGTTATTTTTAACGGCTTTCAGAGAGGAGAGAGCAGCGTCACCCTGAATCACTGACATTTGATCTCTGATCACTTTTTCCGGACTGTCGCCTCTATATGCCATATATACCACAAAGATCACATCCGGATCCGCACTGATTAGATCTTCCTTACCTATTGAGGATGCCTCCGGGATAGCCATGTCTGCTCCAAGAGATGTAACCATGCTTCCTGCCAGTGAGTCTGTGCCGTAATTTGTAATAGAACTGTCATAAGGCTCAACAACCGCGACCTTGAGCTTTTTTTTGCCTTCAGCGGCTTTAAGATAACTGTCAACCTCAGATTTCATTTCATTGACCAGTGCTTTGGCTTTGTCTTCTACGTTAAAGATTTTTCCCAGATTCAGGATGTCAGTGTATTCGTTTTCCAGGGTTCTTGAACCATTGGCACGCGTGTTTGTATTTATGTATGTATTGACGCCTTCGGAAATCCAGCTGTTAACGTCACCCAGCTTGTCATCGGCGAAAATGGATCCCCAGCTCAGGATCATATCAGGCTGTGCAACGGTGACCGTTTCCTTATCCGGAGCGAAGGGGTCTTCCTGATAGTTCATTTTTTCCAATCCTGATTTCCATTCATCCTTCACTTCGTTGTCAAGACCGTAAGATGCAATGACTCTGTCTTCCAGTCCCAAAGCTATCATTGTCTCAATACTTCCCTGGTAAACAGCGATTACTTTTTCAGGGGCCCTTTCATACACTGTTTCGATTTCGTTGCCTGCATAGTCATAAGTGGTTACAGTCACAGGATAATGACTGTCAGATGTTGACTGTTCTGCCGTATCCTGTTTTTCATTCCCGCATGCTGCAAGCAGAAATACCATTGTTACGGCAAGTACTGCTGTTATAATTCTTTTTCTCATATTGACCTCCTTAAAGAATATAAAAGTGTGAGATACTATCGAACTTTCTGAACCGGAAGTCTTAGGGAAAAACAAAAAAGCTACAGTCACAAGGATCTGCAGCATAAAAATACTATCCGTTGTCACTACCGATTACCGTCGATATTTACAAGCTTGTTCTATGCAGGTCTCCTGGCTCTGGCATCATCGCGTCATCTCCCTTCCCGATTGCTCAGTGGTATTTGAGACTTGCTCCTCCATTACAGTGGCGGTAACCGCATGGGCTTTTCACCCATTTCCCTTTTAATTTTGTAAAAAACATAAAACAAATATTTATAGTCCATATAATATAGCAATGATTCAGGGATGTCAAATGTTTTTTTACAGCAACTTATGAAAGAAGAAAACCGGCAATGTTTCGCAGGTGGAAGGAACTGCCGGTTTTAACGGGTATTTTTATGAAAGATTATTGTTTTTTACTGAAAATCTGGAGGAGAACACCGGAAATGATGATCAGAAGACCGATGATGGATGCCGGGGTAATGGGTTCTCCGGTGAGGAAATATATCCAGACGAGAGATACAAACGGTGTCAGATAAGCAAGATTGGATATTTTTGCAGGTTTTCCACAGGCAATGGCTACTGACCATAGGGAAAAGGCAGTGCCGTAAATGAGAATTCCTGTCCATAGAATTCCATAAACCTGAAATGCGCTGACCTGTGGAATTCCACCTGTGAAGATAAGAACAGCAGCCGCTGTCACAGATGAGAAAAAGTAATAAATCATCATCGCAACAAATTTATCGCACCGTATTTTTATAGTCAGAACTGAAAAAAGACCGTAACACATGGCAGCGAGGCAGCAGGCCAGTACACCGATGAGATCTACGCTCCCCAGGGCAGTGAATTTCCCGCCAGTGGCAACAATAGTGACACCGATGAAAGAGAGAATCATAGAACCGGATTTTACAGCAGTCAGTCTTTCGTTGAGCAGGATGCAAGAGAAAATAACAATAAACATCGGCCAGAGATAGTTTATGATAAAGGCCTGCTGTGCCAGAAGTCTGGTCATTCCGAAAAATAGAAGTTCATTATACAGAAAAATTCCAAGAGTCCCGGCAATAAACATGGTAATATAATCCCGGATATGCAGGGATTTGAGCAGAGCAGTTTTTCCTGTTGTCAGATTTAACACCAAAAGAAAAAGCGTTGCTGTCAGTGAACCGTAAAATACAAGCGCGAGAGTGGATAGTGATTCCAGCATAAGGCTGCCGACCGCAGCAGTGGATCCCCAGAAAAATATTGCAGTCAATGCGGATAAATATGCCTTTCTCATTTCGAACCTCATTTCTTTATTAAATCATCACAGCTAATCATTTTATAATACTGAAGAAAAAATATCAAATCATAAAAGGTATCGAAGAGAAATTTTCCTGATTTTGCTGGACAAGACAGGGAAAAGGTTATAAATTATCTTTGGGGATTTTGCGTTTTAATAATGGAGGTAACGGTGTATTGAGCAGGGAGACTTTGAAATATTCGTTTATAAAGTCCCTGCCTGTTATGGCAGGGTATATTGTCCTTGGCACAGGCTTTGGTGTGCTGCTGGCAGATAAAGGCTATTCGTTCTGGTGGGCGATTCTAATGAGCGCTGTAGTATATGCAGGCTCACTTCAATATGTGGGAGTGACCCTTCTGGCTGATGGAGCTTCGCTGATTTCGGCGGCTCTGATGAGTCTGATGGTCAATGCAAGACATCTGTTTTACGGTATTTCTATGCTGAAAAAATACAGAGAAATGGATGGACGACGGTTTTACACCATTTTCGCGCTGACTGATGAAACTTATTCTCTGGTCTGCAAAGCGGAAGTTCCGGAAGGCGTGGAGCCTCACGGCTATTATTTCTGTCTTTCTCTGATGAATCAGAGTTACTGGATTCTTGGGAGTTTTCTGGGAGCCTTCCTGGGCAATACGCTGGAATTTAACTGGACGGGTATTGATTTTTCTATGACAGCTCTTTTTGTGGTCATGTTTGTGGAGCAGTGGGAAAAAGCAGAAAACCATCTGCCGGCAGTGCTGGGGCTGGCGATTTCTGTCGTCTGTCTTCTGGCATTCGGTGAGGAATATTTTCTGATTCCTTCAATGGTGTTTATTGCGCTGGCACTGCTTCTCCTCAAGGGGCCTCTAGAGAAAAAAGAAGGGAGGAATTTGTTATGACAGATATACCTCACACTCTGCTGCTGGTTGGGGTAATGGCAGGATGTACCGCTTTTCTGAGATTTCTGCCCTTCGCACTTTTTTCAAAGGGAACGCCTAAAATTATATTGTATTTAGGAGATGTACTGCCTTATGCTATGATCGCAATGCTGGTGATCTATTGTCTGAAAGGTATTGACCTTCTTACGGGATCTCATGGATTTGCGGAAATTATATCGGTCGTGCTGGTTGTGGCGCTGCATAAATGGAAACACAGCACAATTCTGTCCATTCTGGCAGGAACTGTCTGTTATATGTGTCTCATCAGAGTGTTAGCATGATAGAACGGCGTGTTTTTGGAAAAAGGAAAGGTTTTGTTTTTGGAAACTCGTTAAATGCTGGAATTTCTTAAAAGATCATATATAATGGGAGTAGAGAGCTGCGTTCCCAGAAGGAACGGAAATAATTTCGGAAAGGAACAGAAGATGATTTACCTGAATAATATTGAAAAAACGATCCATAAACCTGCGGCATCCAGCCTGGATACTGTCAAATGCCGACAGATTGCTGAACTGATCTGCAGACTTCTGACAGTCAGAGATCCGGACTGTATTTATCTGACCGAAGATGGTAAAGGTGTGGAACTTTCTTTGCGTGCTTTTATCAGAAAGGGTGACCATGTGGTTGCAGCGGCCTCCTGTGGAGAACGGATACTGGGGGTGCTGAAGAATTTGGGCGCAGAGCTTTCTGTTCTGCCGGATGATCCCTATCTTGCTCCCAGATATGAAAAGCTGGATGAACTGTTTCGGCCGGATACCCGGGCAGTAGTGTGCATACACGGTATTCGTGCTACCGGTAACGTGATTGATCTGGAGCGTGTCTGTGCTACAGCGAAACAGCATAATGCACTGGTAATCGCTGATGGAAGTTATGCCTGTGGAGCCATTGATGTGAGTTTGGAGAGCCTGGGCCCTGACGTCTACTGCTTCAGCGGCAAAAACATGCTCATGGGACCTGAAGGGATCGGGGGCATCTGTCTGAAACAGGGTTTAGATGCTCGCCCTCTGCAGAAACTTCTGGAAGAAGAACCGGCTGCCTTTACTGAGAACACGCTGCGCTCTTTTGCTGCATCGCTGCAGTTTATTTTGGATACAGGAATTTACGGTATTACCATGCTGCCCCATAGACTGGCCAAAAGATTTTTTGAATCGGCAAAAGCTATGGACGGGGTGACCGTTTGCGGAGATTACAGAGAAGGAGAGCGTCTGCCGGTGATAGCTGTCTGCGCTGAAGGATTTACAGCAGAGGAAATCTGTCAGTATATGAAGAATCGAGAAATTTTAATCGGTGTGGAAGGCGGCATGGCCAGATTCAGTTTTGGGTATTTTAATACCCGTCCGCAGGTGAAAGAGACGGTGCAGGCTCTAATGGATATGATGGGCATTGATGAGCCGTATCTGCTGCCTTAAAGAAAGCAGAAGCAGGGCAGCTTGTGTTTTACGGGCTGTTTTGCTATGATAAAAACAGAAACCATAGAAATGAGGTAACGGAATGAAACCAAGACCAATTATTTTTGATACAGATCCAGGCATCGATGATGCTGCTGCCATTGTTATCGCTGTCAGAAACAGAAATCTTGATGTAAAACTTTTAAGTACTGTGGGCGCCAATGTGGAAGTAGAAAAAACAACAATGAATGCGCTGCGGCTGATGGAACTTCTGGATACGGATATTCCTGTCGCAAGAGGATGTGGAGAGCCTCTTCTGAGAAAACTGGAACCGTGTCCTGAAATCCATGGAGTAACCGGGATGGATGGATATGATTTTCCTCCTGTGACTAGAAAACCTCTGGCTAAGCATTCTGTGGAGGCCATGCGCCAGATGATTATGGAAAGCGAGGAACCAATTACCTTAGTCGTGATCGGAACCCATACCAATATCGCGATTCTGTTCAGGATGTATCCGGAGGTAAAGGAAAGGATTGCGGAGATTGTCACCATGGGAGGCGGACTTTCGGGAGGCAACACTAACTCTACAGCCGAATTCAATATCTACAATGATCCTCATGCAGCAGCGGCCGTATTCGGTTCAGGCGTTCCGATTACCATGCTGGGATTAAATGTAACCAACAAAGCGGTCATTTACAGAGAGGACGCAGAGAAAATTGACGCCTCCGGAAAAGAAGGACATATGCTGTATTCTCTCTTTGAACACTATCGGCGGTACACTGGATGCAGGACTTAAAATCCATGATGCCGTGGCT
This sequence comes from uncultured Emergencia sp., assembly GCA_902476665.1. Lineage (GTDB taxonomy): Bacteria > Bacillota > Clostridia > Peptostreptococcales > Anaerovoracaceae > Senimuribacter. The sequence goes on along the minus strand of CABSEO010000066.1, from coordinate 950 downwards.
GTGGCATATATGCTGCATCCGGAGATGTTCAGAACAGAAATGCTGTCTATCGAGATCGCAACAGAAGGTGTGGCGGCAGGAACCACAGTCTCTGATTTCAGAGCAGTGCAGCGGGGGGAAAACACTCCTAATGTGAATGTATGTGTGGATGTGGATGCAGAGCAGTTCCGGCAGTGGTTTGTCGGAGAATTCTGCGGACAGGCAGAGAGGTAGGGGCTATGAAGGTACTGAATTTTGGCTCCCTGAATCTGGACTTTGTTTATCAGGTTGACCATATGGTGTCGCCGGGGGAAACGCTGGCCTCTTCGCAGATGCAGATATTTTGCGGAGGAAAAGGTCTGAACCAGTCTATTGCGCTTGCAAAGGCAGGAGCAGAGGTATATCATGCGGGATGCATCGGTGAGGATGGACGGCTGCTTGTGGAGGCTCTGGAGAAAGAAGGAGTCAGAACTGACTATGTGAAAACCCTTGAGGAAAAAACAGGACATGCCATCATCCAGGTGGACAGAAACGGACAGAACTGTATTCTTCTCTACGGCGGAGCAAACCGGGCGCAGACAGAGGAATATATTGATCAGGTGCTGGCCGGTTTTGACGCCGGTGATATGATTATTCTGCAGAACGAAATTAATCGGCTTGACTATATTATAGATCAGGCGTATGAGCGTGACATGATTATCGTTCTCAATCCATCTCCTTTTGATGAGAATTTGGCAGACTGCGATCTGAACCAGGTTTCTATCTTCTTAATCAACGAGGTGGAGGGATGTCAGATTACGGGAGAAAATGAGCCCGAGAAGATTCTGGAAAAACTTGCGGAAACTTATCCCGATGCCCGTGTGGTGCTGACGCTGGGAAGTGAAGGTTCTGTCTATCAGGAGAATGGATGTCGCATCAGACAGAATATTTACCGTGTAGAAGCAGTGGATACCACGGCGGCGGGAGATACC
>CABSEO010000065.1 GCA_902476665.1 uncultured Emergencia sp. | reverse complement strand
GCTTTTGATGGTGGAGAGACGGTGGGCAACGATGATGGAGGTTCTGCCGCGGCCCAGCTCCTCCAGCGATTTCTGAATGAGCATTTCTGTAGCATTATCCAGAGCAGAGGTGGCTTCATCGAGAATCAGAATCGGTGGATTTTTCAGGAAAACACGAGCAATAGAAATACGCTGCTTCTGGCCTCCGGACAGCTTGATGCCGCGCTCACCCACCTGTGTATCGTAGCCATCTTCCATGGTCATGATGTAATCATGAATATTTGCTTTTTTTGCAGCAGCGATAATTTCGTCTTCTGTTGCATCCAGATTACCGTAAGCAATATTCTCACGGATTGTACCGTTGAACAGGAAGACATCCTGTGCGACCATTCCGATGTTTTTACGAAGTGCATAGCGGGAGATGTGTGTAATATCGATACCGTCTATGGTGATGCGGCCGGAATCCACATCGTAAAATCTTGGAATCAGGTGGCACATGGTAGTTTTTCCACTTCCTGATGGTCCTACCAGGGCCAGGGTACGTCCCTGCTTGATTTCCATGGTCAGATTGCTGATGATCGGCGGTTTTTCCTCATCATTTTCACCGGATTCATAACTGAAGGTCACATTTTCAAAACAGATATTGCCGTCCAGATGGTCAGGTGTGAGCAGATCGTCTTCAGGATCTTCTTCTTCCGGCAACTCCATAATCTCACAGAACCTTCTGAATCCGGTCATGCCCTCCTGAAGCTGTTCATAGAAAGATACCAGCTTGTTTACCGGATTGAGAAACATCGAGATATATAACAGAAAAGCGGCAAACTCACCTGCATTGATTTTTCCGTAGAAGAAGAATAAACCTCCGCTGGTCAGCACCACCAGATAAAGCATATCCATGAACAGAGTCATACCGGACTGAAAGATGCCCATGGATTTATAGGCTCCGGCTCTGGAACGCTTCAGATTCTCGTTTGCAATATTGAATTTTTCATTTTCATGTTCGTCTGCAGTATAGGCTTTGGATACACGAATGCCAGCGATGGCGGTTTCCACACTTGCGTTGATCTCAGCTGTCTTTACACGGGTTTCGCTAAATGTCCTGTTCATCATATCTCTGGTCTTAAAAGCGAAAAAAATCATGAAAGGCAACACTGCAAAAGTAATCAGTGTCAGCGGAACACTGATTTGTGCCAGCATAATGAACGCCCCCACCAGAATGATCAGTGAAAGAAACAGATTTTCAGGTCCGTGATGGGCAAGCTCTGATACTTCAAACAGGTCATTGATCATCCGGCTCATAATGGAGCCCGTTTTATTCTCGTCAAAGAAAGAAAAAGGAAGTTTCTGCAGATGTCGGAACAGCTCACGGCGCATGTCCCCCTGAATTCTGACACCGACAATATGCCCCCAGTACTGAATGATATAGTTCAGAAAAGCCTTGAGCAGATAGATCCCCAGGAGTACACAGATCCACACGATGAAAAGCCGGATGTTCTGGTTGGGCACATAGTCATTGATAATGTTTTTTGCGATGACCGGGTAGAACAGATCGCAGCATGCTACGATGAAAGCACAGGTCATATCCAGAATAAAAAGTCTCAAATGAGGCTTATAGTATTTTGAAAATTTTCTTATCATAGTTTCCTCCGACCAGGTATTATAAGCAATATTACTATACCACAAAGCAGCAGAATATGTAATGTTTTTGTAAGATTTACCTCACAGAAATATCACAGAATAAGCTGGGTTTTCTTCAAATTGAAAAGTTATAATAAAAGCACAGAAGGGGATAATCAATCAAAGAAATGGAGGAGAGATCATGAAAACTGATTCAAAAGGTGATCCCAGACGGGAAAGAGAGTTAATAATTTATCAGTGGCTTCTGCAGCATAATTGGAGAAAAGCTGATATCACCACACCGATGCAGGCGTGGTCATCTAAAATTACTGCCATGGAAAGGGGGCAATTTGTCCTGGATAGAAGATAAGAAAAAATGGAGTAGAATCCTCTCGCGAGAGTTTACATATAGGGGAGCTGCTGAAAATGCAGCTCCCTTTTAAGTTCTGTTATTTTATGCCGATATTGACCAGCTGAATGAACTGTTTGGCGGTGCGGGGGCTTCTGCCGTTTGACCGGATTGCAAAAGCTTCAGCCTTTCGGAACAGTTCCTCATTATCCATAGAAATTCCATATTCGTCTGCCAGATTTTTTACAATCTCCAGATAGAGTTCCTTTTCAGGTTTGGAGAAAGTAATAGTCAGGCCGAATCTTGCAGAGAGACTCATGGTCTCCTGCAGAGTGTCATTCAGATGCAGATCATTTCCCATTCGGGCTTCCATAGACTCTTTTACCAGATGTCTGCGGTTGCTGGTGGCATAAATCACAATATGATTTGAGTAGCTGGTTACATTACCTTCAAGAATTCCTTTCAAGGCAGAGAAAGCGTCGTCGTTTGCATTGAAACTCAGATCATCGATGTAAAAGATAAATTTCAGTGGATTCTCAGAAAGCTGCTCTATGATAGCAGGTATTTCTGAAAACTGATTCTTATCAAATTCTACAAGGCGGACGCCCTGATCATAGAATGCATCTGCACATGCCTTGATAGTAGAGGACTTTCCTGTACCTGCATCTCCGTAAAGAAGCACATTGCCGGCAGGTTTGCCTTCTGCCAGAGCACGGGTGTTTTCCAGCACCTGATTTCTTTCTCTGGTATAACCGTAAAGAGTATGGAGAGACTGCAGGTCTGCATGTTTTACGGGCAGCAGTTTTCCGTTTTTCACTTTAAATGCCCGATACTTTGCAAACATGCCATAGCCTTTTGTCGAAAGGGAATCCAGCATTTGACTGTATTCACTGTGCAGATCGACAGGCTCATTGTCCCATTGAGGAAGAAAACCGTTATAATCAATTGAGCTTTTCAGCTGAGCAGCTGTCAGATCTGCAAGTTTCTGCAGTACAGAGAGTTCCTCTGTAACACATTGACAGACAGAACTGCTGATTGCAGAACAATTCAGTCGTTTTATCAAAAAGAAGTTTTCGTCTTCAATTATAAATTCCTTAACAAATGCAGTTAAACTGCAGCCTTTTTCATATAATGCCTTTGTAAAGGCTCCGTAGGCGAAAAGCTGATCGTCTAAAGAGCCTTTATCAATAGCATATAGAAGTTTTTGAAGGCTTGAAACTACATCAGTTTCAAGTATACTTCGAAAAACGGAGAGGGCATTTAACTGTCTGTTCAGAGTCTGCAGGCTGTTTTTCATATTATTCATTATTCAACAGCCACTGTCCAGTTCATGAAATCTTCCAGTTTGCCGGTCTGGATTCCGTAGATGGTATCATACATTTCCTGGGCAATCGGTCCGATTTCATTGTTGTTGATGATCATTTTTTCACCCTTGTAGAGCAGTTCGCCTACAGGAGAAACAATAGCTGCTGTGCCGGAAGCGAACATTTCTTTCAACTGGCCGTCTTTGTAAGCCTGCTCCAGTTCATCAATGGAAATTTTTCTTTCAGAAACTTTGATGCCTTTTTCCTTGCAGAGAGCGATAATGGAATTTCTGGTGATGCCCGGCAGAATAGAACCGTTCAGTTCACTGGTGACCACTTCATCTCCGATCACAAAGAAAGCATTGGCAGCGCCGATTTCTTCAATATATTTTCTTTCAATTCCATCTAACCAAAGAATCTGTTCATAACCTTTTTCATGGGCAATTTCCTGAGCCTTCAGACTGGCACCGTAGTTGCCTCCGCATTTGGCTTCTCCTGTACCGCCTTTGACAGCACGCACATAAACATCTTCCACATACATTTTGGTAGGGGCAAGACCGCTTTCAAAGTAAGGGCCTACCGGGCTCAGAATAATCATGAACTTGTAGGTTTCAGATCTTCTGACTCCGAGGAACGGCTCATCTGCGAAGATGAACGGTCTGATATAAAGGGCGGTGCCTTCACCCTCAGGAATCCAGTCCTGATCTACCTTGACAAGAGCTTTGATGGCTTCAACGAAAAGCTCCTCGTCGATCTGCGGGATGCAGAGTCTGTCATTGGTTCTGTTGGTTCTCTGTGCATTCATATAAGGTCTGAAAAGCTGTACTCTACCGGAAGCAGTCTTGTAAGCCTTCAGTCCCTCAAACATTTCCTGACCATAATGTAAAACTACGGCAGCCGGATCAAGTTCAATAGGACCATATGGAACGATGCGTCCGTTGTGCCAGCCTTTTTCTGTGCTGTAGTCCATCACAAACATATGATCCGTAAAGACAGTTCCAAAACGAAGACCTTTTGGATCAGGTTTTTTGCCTGGGTTTGGATTCTTTGTTACAGGAAATTCATATTTCATTTCAGTGTCCCTCTTTTCTCGTAAGTTTTCTTCAAAAATCTGTTACTATCTTACCGCATAAATTGTATTGTGTCAACAAGTTAAAACAAAAAATATTGGTACTGGTAACAAATTTTTGTATGTACTTGCACTTGTCTTCCAAATATCATACAATGAAGTTTATGGAATACTGAAATTACTCAGAAAGGTACATTTATAATGGATAGAGAAAAGATTCAAGAAGGTGTGCGTCTGATTCTTGAGGGAATCGGCGAAGATATAGAAAGGGAAGGTCTTTTGGAGACTCCTGAACGGATTGCCAGGATGTATGAGGAACTTGCGGCAGGTTATGCGGACAGTGCAGCTGAGCATCTGTCCAAGCGTTTTCATGTAGAGGACAGCGATATGATCTTGGAAAAGGATATTCATTTTTATTCTCTGTGTGAACATCATATGCTGCCTTTTTACGGGCATGCAGCGATTGCATATATTCCGGACGGAGAAGTTGTGGGACTTTCCAAGATTGCCAGAACAGTAGAGGTATTTGCAAAGCGGCTGCAGCTTCAGGAACGGCTGGCGGCCCAGATAGCGGATGCTTTTATGAAGGAGCTTCATCCAAAAGGGGTCATGGTATTTCTTGAAGCTGAGCACATGTGCATGACTATGCGTGGTGTGAAAAAGCCGGGGTCCAAGACGGTGACTGTGGTGACCAGAGGTGCTTTTGAAGAAGATGAAAAGCTGCAGAATCGCTTTTTTCAGCTGCTGGGGAGATAGTATGAACAGGGTGAACAGAATTCTGCACCATCCTATGTGGAAGGGCGCAATAATGCAGATTACAGAATTTGAACGGCAGCGACCTTTCTGCGGACATGGTCCGGAGCATCTGCTTCAGGTTGCAAGACTGGCATATATCGAAAATCTGGAACAGAACTGGAATATTTCAAAGGAGCTGATTTATGGAGCGGCTCTTTTGCATGATATAGGGAGAGGAATTCAATATACAGATGGTATTCCTCATGAGGAAGCCGGGTATGCTATGGCATCACGAATTTTGGATGATTGCGGTTTCGGTGGCAATGAAAAGGATGAGATTCTGGATGCAGTGAGAAATCACAGAGAAGGCCGGATCAGAAATGAAGGAACTCTGAGGGGACTGATTTTCAGAGCGGATAAATTGTCGAGGAACTGCTTTAGCTGTGAAGCCGAAAAGGACTGTAACTGGAGCAGGGAAAAAAAGAACTGGGAGATAGAGAGATGAAAATAGGAAATAAAGAATTTGATCTGAAGAATCATTGCTATATTATGGGCATTCTCAATGTGACACCTGATTCTTTCTCTGACGGAGGCAGATGGAATGATCTGAATCGTGCCGGCCGTCATGTGGAAGAAATGATTGAAGAGGGAGCAGCGCTGATTGATATCGGTGGAGAATCTACCAGACCCGGACATGTACAGATCAGTATCGAGGAGGAAATTCAAAGAGTTGTGCCTTACATTGAGATGGTGAAGAAGAATTTTGATATCCCTGTCTCCATCGACAGTTACAAACCGCAGGTAATCGAAGCTGCACTGAAAGCCGGTGCTGATATGGTCAACGATATCTGGGGGCTGAAATATGATGCAGCAGTAGCTGAGCTTATTGCCCGTTATCAGGTTCCCTGCTGTCTGATGCATAACAGAGAAAAAGCTGAGTACGGAGATTTTATGACCGACTTTCTTTCTGATATGAGGCAGACTCTGCAGATTGCCAGAGAGGCGGGAATTTCAGATGAACAGATTTTGCTGGACCCCGGTGTAGGGTTCGGTAAGACCTATGGACATAATCTGACTGTGATAAATCATCTGGAAGAACTGGTGAAACTGGGATATCCTGTGCTTCTGGCAACTTCAAGAAAGTCTGTGATCGGTACAGCCTTAGATCTTTCGACAGATCAGAGAGTAGAGGGCACTTTGGCAACTACTGTTCTCGGTGTGGCGAAAGGTGCCAGTTTTGTGAGGGTTCACGATGTAAAAGAGAATTACAGGGCTGTAAAAATGACAGAAGCTATTATAAAAGAAGGAAAATAGAAATGCATAAAGAAGTTTACGATAAAATATATATTGAAAATCTTCAGATCTTTGCCAATCATGGAGTTTTTCCTGAGGAAAATGTTCTGGGACAGAAGTTTGTTGTGTCGGCGATATTGTATACTAGAACGAGAAAGGCAGGACTTTCTGATGATTTGACCTTTTCAACCCATTATGGGGAAGTCAGCCAGTTTATGACGGAATTTCTGAAAAAGAATACTTATAAACTCATTGAAGCTGCGGCAGAACATCTTGCAGAAGCTGTTCTGAAAAACTATCCTCTCGTAGAAGGCGTCGGACTGGAACTAAAAAAACCGTGGGCGCCTATCAGGCTGCCGCTGGATTATGTTTCAGTAAAGATTGAAAGATTCCGTCATCGGGCTTATATTGCGCTGGGTTCCAATATGGGAGACAAGAAGGGATATCTGGATATGGCAGTGGCCAGACTTTCAGAGCTTGACGGCTGTCAGGTAGAACAGGTTTCAGATTATATCATTACAAAACCTTATGGTGGAATCGAGCAGGATGATTTTCTTAACGGTGTTCTGTGTCTTCGTACGCTGATGGAGCCTGAGGAATTGCTTATGGCTTTGCACCGGATAGAGGCAGAGGCAGACAGAAAGAGAGAAGTACGGTGGGGACCGAGAACGCTGGATCTGGACATTCTGCTGTATGATGATCTGATTTATGACAGCAGGGAACTGACTATACCGCATAAAGAGCTGCATCTTCGTGATTTTGTGCTGATACCCCTTGCCCAGATTGCGCCATGGATACGCCATCCGGTGCTTGGAAAAACAGCGGCTGAACTGAGACAGCTTCTTGACAGACAGTGAGGAGATGTGCGCAAGATAAAAGGACAGACTGTACGAATGGAAAAGATTGCACTTTTCTATTGCAAATTTATTGTTTTTTGGTAAAATATCATAGTACAGAAAAATACAGGCGTTGATGAAGAGGAGTAAGCGTATAACGCTCTACAGAGAATAAGGTTCGCGGCTGAGAGACCTTAGAGAATGTGTTCGCTGAAGGTTGCTTTGGAGTCTGATAACCCAAATGAGCGCTGCAGGGCAGATTTGCCTGCGGAACAAAGGTGGTACCGCGGAAATATTTTCGTCCTTTGTGTGAAGATACACACAGAGGATTTTTTATTTCGTGGATAAACAAAATAAGGAGGAAACCATGAAGTTTGCATTTATTTTTATGGGGCAGTATGATGCAGCGGAGGACAGAGCTGAGATTAAAAATGGTCAGACGCAGGTGGCAGGTGTACCCGATATTGAGACCGCATGTACCGTCGCAAAAGAATTTCTGCAGGATGGTGTGGGCTGTATCGAGCTCTGCGGTGCATTCGGCGAAGAAGGGGCACGAAGAATTATTGAAGCAACCGGTAATACTATCCCCATCGGTTATGTGACGCACTTGCCGGAACAGGATGAACTGTATAAAGCAGTTTTTGGTGAATGAGACTGAAAGTATCAGTGCATTATCTCATATATCTTCATGTAACCAGAAAAAACAGTATCGTTTTATATGAACAGACAACCGCTGCATTAAAGCAGGCGGCTGTCTGCAGAGAATAATCAAAGACAGATAAAAACATAAGAAAGGAAACCAGATGGAAAAGAATTTATCAAAGACATACAATCCAAAAGATTTTGAAGACAGAATCTATACCATGTGGGAAGAAAAAGGAGCTTTCAAAGCTGAGGTGGATAAGGAGAAGAAACCTTTCACAATTGTGATGCCGCCTCCTAATATTACAGGTCAGCTGCATATGGGCCATGCGACACGATGGAAGAGAATGCAGGGCTACAGTGCGCTCTGGCTGCCAGGATCTGACCATGCCAGCATTGCCACCGAGGTGAAGGTGGTTGAAAAAATCAGAAATGAAGAAGGTAAAGAGAAAGAAGATCTGGGCAGAGAAGAATTTTTAAAGAGAGCCTGGGCATGGAAAGAAGAATATGGCGGAAGAATTACCAGACAATGCCGTAAACTGGGTGATTCCTGTGACTGG
>CABSEO010000064.1 GCA_902476665.1 uncultured Emergencia sp. | reverse complement strand
GACCAGTTCAGCACTGCAACTGCCTGCAACCACATTTCGGCTGCTTCCACCCTCCAGCGAAGTAACGAGAATATCTGCATCAGCATTTGAAACAGTTTCTGCATACAAGTCAATATCAAGCAGCCCTTTCTCACAATATATGAGCGGAAAATATCCGTCAGGTACGATTGAGTAATCGGGCAAACGATTAACATGAGCTTTATAGTACTCAATACCCTTCCAGGATTCCTCTTCATTGGTCCCCACGATCATACGCAGACAAGCCTCATCAGGAATCATATTTTCCTCCATCAGGTATTTCATGGCATAAAGGCTGCTGACAAGCGGACCTTTGTCATCACTGCTGCCTCTCCCAAATAGTTTTCCATCTCTCAGCACAGCCTGAAAAGGCTCCGTCTCCCAGCCATCTCCGGCAGGCACAACATCCTCATGAACCAGAATCCCAATCATAAAGCTTCCATCTCCAGCAGTGATTTCCCCCGCATATCCATTCAGATTTCTAACCTTCATACCCATTTCCTCAGCTCTTGTCAAAATCCATAAAAGGCCGCGATTCACAGCTTCCCCAAAGGGCTGTCCCTCTTTGGCCGTGTCCGGATCAAACACTGTGGGAATTTCTATTAAAGAGGAAATATCCTTAATTATATCCTCTCTATGTACTTCAATAAACTGATCAATTGTCATAGATTTCTGCCTCCTTTTTGCCTACAGTATAGATAAAAAGAGAGTCTGGTGCTTTGTAATTTTTTTAAAAATACTGTATTGAATTTAAAATAATCCTAATGCCTTTGCAAAGGGAAACGGCTATAATGAGCCTACATTGAAAGTACAGTTATGAGAGGTGAAGACATGTTAAAATTTGAATTGCAGCAGGCTGCTGACAAATTGATGAAAGAAATTTTTGGAGTCAAAAAAAATGAAGTAGTCCTCATCACCTGTGACACTATGAGTGATATGGAACTGGTTGACGCCGTTGCCGCAAGCGCCTATGCCGCAGGAGCAAAACCGATGACAGTTACCATTGCAACACCCGGCGGTGTAGGAAAAGCTGCTGATCCCGATATTCCGGTGGAAGCACTGACCGGCGCAATTCTAGGTGCGGACGTCTGGGTAGAGTTCAACCATCAGTGGTTACTTTACTCCACCCCTTTTGAAATTGCTATGGAAAAGAACGAGAAGCTGAGATACATGTGTCTGGTAGACTTTTCCAAAGAGCTGCTGATCCGCACTGTAGGCAAAGTGGAAACACCGCAGCTGCAGAAATTTATGACCGCCTTTGTGGAAAGACATCTGACAGCAAAAGAAATGAGAGTTACCACTCCTGCCGGAACTGATGTACATTTTTATCTGGATCCTGTCCATAAAGTATGCAATGACTGCGGTAATGCAACAGTTCCCGGTATGCACATGCTGACCGGTCAGATCAACGTAGTTCCCAAATTCGGTACCATAAATGGAAAAATCGTCTTTGACGGTACAATTACACCGCCTTTCGGCCGTATTCCTTCGAAACCGGTAGTATTAACAGTAGAAAACAGTAAAATCATCAAATTTGAGGGAGGTCCTGAAGCTGCCGAATATGAGGAGTTCCTCCGCAGCTTTGACGATGAGGGTATGCTCAAAATGGCTCATATTGCCTACGGTTTTAATCCCGGAGCAAAGCTGACAGGAAATGTGGTCGAAGATGAGCGGGTATGGGGATGTACAGAATGGGGCATCGGTTATGTAAGTCCTATTGACGCACCACCTTGCGGTCAGAATGCAAAATCCCATACTGACGGAATCTGTCTTAACTCCACTGTCTGGCTGGATGGTCAGCAGATCATGAAAGAGGGGCAGGTAATTGATCCGGAGCTGGCAGCTCTGTCCCCGGTAAAATAGTATACAAGGCCGACTCATAAAGAGCGGCCTTTACTTTTTTCAATTCCTGCTGTGTTTTCCCAAATTTACCCGAACAACATCTTCAGCAGTTATTGTATATATCGAATTTAAAAACGCTTTTTGATCAAATCTGCAGCAAAATTCTTATCTGTGAAGCGGTCTTCCCACATACCGCTTTAGTTTTCTGGTCAAAGCCAGCGCCATAACCAGTTTCAAAAAGTCAGGTATGATAAACGGCAGCACACACCAGCCCAGAACAGCGCCAAGGGCGACATTTCCACTCTGACTTGTGTATACGATCATAAACCAGATAGTGCCGAAAACATAATTGAGCACCATAGACAAAAACATAGCTGCCGGTCTTATCCATTTCCGTTCTCCCAGAAAACTTTCCAGAACCCAAAGCAGTGCCGGTCCAAGAAGAAAACCTGCAATATATCCCCCGGTGCTTCCAAACAATACGCCCAGACCGCCCTGAAAGCCTGCAAATACAGGAATTCCCACAGCTCCAAGCAATATATATACAAATACCACCAATGTACTTCTTTTTCCGCCCAGCATACCCATTGTCAAAAACTGAGCGAAAGTCTGCATCGTAAATACTACCACCGCTGGAATTGAAATCCAGGAACAGATTGTCATCAATACTACAAAAATAGCGATACAGGTCATATCATAGGTGCTTATATGTCTATCTTTTTTTGAAATGTCCGTCATCGTTCTTTCCCCCTTTTTGCTTTACAGTATACCATCCCTCAAAATCATTGTCAACCATATATATTTTCAAAGGTGACAATTAACAGATAGTCATAACCCCTTTCCTTCAGCCGTTTTTGTATTGCTGAAAAAACGTGACTCAACCTCAAAAAAGGCGTATAATACTGATAACAGATACTTTTGAGAAAACGAGGAAAAAACTATGTCCGATACTTTAACAACTCTGCTGCTGAAACGAAGAAGCTGCCGCAGATTTAAAAATGAGGCTGTAGATCCGCAAAAAACAGAAAAACTGCTGCAGGCCGCACAGCTTGCACCATCAGGAAAAAATACCAGGCCATGGGAATTTATTGTAATACAAGACAGACAGACTCTTCAGAAGCTGGGAAACTGCCGTACTCCAAACCAGCCGTTTCTGCCTGACGCTCCACTTGCCATTGCTGTCCTGGCCGATACTGCAAAAACCGACACCTGGATAGAAGACGCATCCATTGCCGCGGCTTTTATCCAGCTTCAGGCCGAAGCAATGTCCCTTGGTTCCTGCTGGGTACAGATCCGGATGCGTGAATCAAATCAGAATATGAGCAGCGAAGCCTATGTAAAAGACCTTCTTCACATCCCGGAACACTTAGCCGTACTATGTATCATTGCAGCGGGATATCCTGATGAGTCTCTGCCATGTCACGTTTACGAAGAAATAGATCCGGATAAGATTCATACAGAAACCTTTTAAAGTTTTTAGACAAAAAATCCGAGATAGGATCCTTTTGCTTAAGATCAGGCAAAACGGATCATACTCGGATATTTTCATGAAATTTTGCTTAATTTTTACTAAAAAGCGGGCCAGACTTATTCCAGAGCTTCTATCCCGGCTGCGCCTTTCTTAGGCACCAGTCTGTTCAGTATCAGATACAGCACTGCAGCCACAAGAATGCCCTGCGCAAACGGAACTCCATATGGAATCAGCTTTATCACTGCATAGCCGCAGAGCCATGCGATAATACCTGCCCAGTGGAAAACATTGCCGAATCGATAATGTTCCGGATTTCCTTTCGCCGCAAACCAGTAATCGGCAACAATTACCCCCAGAGTCGGCAGCATCAGATCTCCCAGTACATACAGAAAATCTTCAAAATGGTCTGCTAACCCCAGTAAAGCACAAACCGTTCCCAGTGCGCCGGATACCATTGTTGCCACAGCACGTCTGTCTTCAGCAAGATGAAAAATCAGCACTGCGTTGATCCCTCCCGAATACGCATTGGTAGTATTGGTTGTCCATGTTGCAGCAATCAGAACCAGCATGCCCAGAATCGGGATTCCGATTTCCACAAAGACCAGCGTAATATCATACTGCTGTGCCACCTTGGACATCACAGCTCCCATGATGATCATCAGAATTCCTGCAGGTGCAACCCCCAGAGAACTGGACAGTACAGTATCTTTTCTGGTTTTCTGGTATCTGGTTATATCAGATGCCGCCAGACAGCCTGCTGCCATAAAGCTGACTGTCAGTACAATGCCGTCTGCAAAGGACATAGTAACCTGAGCCGGGGCTACTGAAAGCTGAGAAGTGCCGTACTGCTTCAGAGCCATCAGACAACCGACAACAGTAACAAGGAACAGTGCGGGAACAGCAATCTGATTCAGCCGATCCAGTGCATTAATTCCATATACGGCAGTAATCAGCATAATCAGTCCCCATACGATCATTGACACTGCAGGCGGAATATTCAGATGAAACGACTGAGAAATCAGATTCGAAAAAGCATCCCCACAGACGCTGGTCTGCACAGCAAACCAGCCAATCATAGAGACAAATGTCAATGTACTGATAATATATCTGGCACCCTTTTTCCCAAAACCGCCCATAGCAGTCATGCAGGTAGGCACGCCCAGATCGCTTCCGATAATTCCCATTAAACAGAATAAAATAATAACGATAATATATCCGAGTACTCCGGATAAAATAGCAGCCGACAACGGCATACTTTCTGCAAGAATGCCTCCCAGCATAAGACTCGGAACACAAATCATAATACCGGCCTGAATAAGCGCCACATCGATCCAGCTTTTCCGTGCTTCCAAAGGAACCCGCTGCAGGGTGGTTGTCTCTAAGCCTCCTTTTTTTCTTTCTTCATTCATCAGGTTTCCCTCCTTTATTTTTCTTAATTATATAAATCTTCAAAAAGGAAAACCTTGTTATAATTTTAAAAGATACGGTCGTTTTTTGAAAATTTCACAACTTCTTTGTATTTTCATATGGATTCATGCAGTAAGGTTCTCAGTTTTACTGCAATGGCAATGGTTTCATGAAATTTTATATTGTCATTCTCCATATCCAGAGCCTGTTTCACTTTATTGACCCTATATCGAATGGTATTTTCATGCTGATTCAGTATCCGGGCAATTTCCTGAAAATTTCCCGAATTTGCTACATAAACCTCCATAGTCCGAAGAGTTTCCTGTAGATTTTCTGCTGATACATGACTGCGAATCATATCCACATACTTCTGATAAAAGTCTCCGGCCTCTCTGCTGTCACGTACAAGAAGCAGCAGCTGTAAAACTGACAGCGGATCATAAGTCTGTCTGGAAATCTGCATAGCTTTAGCTGTCTCCAGTGCTCTTCTGGCCTCTTCCAGAGTGCGTTCAATCTCTTTGCGTGCCGCAATTCTGCTGTAACCTGCAACAGGATTATCCAGAAACTCCGAAAAACGTACGGCCGCAGCATCAGAATGTCTCCTGAGTGCATCCTGACTGTCATCGCTTAAAATAAAAATCATGTTTTGACCACTGCGTACATAGATGTCACTTTTCTTATCCAGATAATACATATGAAGTTCCAGCTGTGCAATATCGGAGTTGAACTCTCCGTCTACACTGATGACACGGACATACTGTTTCACATTAGGATTGATGCTGTACAGAGTTTCCATTTTTTCTTCAAAAGATATATTGCCATACATGATTTTTTCCAGCTTCAACATATTCAGTGCATGCATATTGTCAATGGCAATATATTTGTTGACAGTATCTATGATGGCTGCATAAGGAATTTCCTCCTTCAGCAGCACCACAGGCAAATTCCCTTCATTACATCTTTTTAAAACCCCAGGATTCAGAATATGAATCATATCTTCTGATACGACAATCAGCCCTGCACTGCCTGTATAAATCAAGGTATCAATAAACCGACTGATGTTTTCCTCATCATGTTTAAACTGTTCCAGACAAGTAATAAACAGATCACCTTCTCGCAGAATCTCTCTCTTGATCAAGTCCTCTCTGCAGGGACAGTCGAATACAGAAATTCTCTTGGCATTTCTGTCAAGGCCTCCTGAGCCGGCAAGCACTTCACCCTTCTTAAACAACTCGTTTTTCAATATTTCTTTCAGCGAAACAAACATAACTCCTCCCGTTCAATAGCATTTAGATTTCCATGATGAAAACATCTCCGCTTCAGAGTTTTACGGTTCAGACTGCAATGGAATAAATCTGTCAAATTCCTTCATTTTCTTAGGAAGAGCATAGCCAAAAACCTTTAGGTCGTCAACAGTTTTTTCTTATTGCTCAAAAATACTTTCTTTGAAGTCGGACT
This sequence comes from uncultured Emergencia sp., assembly GCA_902476665.1. Lineage (GTDB taxonomy): Bacteria > Bacillota > Clostridia > Peptostreptococcales > Anaerovoracaceae > Senimuribacter. The sequence goes on along the minus strand of CABSEO010000064.1, from coordinate 2,229 downwards.
AATAAAAGAAATACAAAATAGCAGGCAAAGCTCTGCAATCATTTTGTAGTTTAGAAGCTTTGCCTGCTACCACCAGACTTTTATCTGTATTTTATAAAAACGTCCTGTCCCCATGCAGCATAAAGTGTATTACTTTATCCCCGCATCTGCTCTTTCACAGATTAGGTCAATCTGTTTCTGTACTTCTTCCGGAAGGGCATCAGTCACCGGACCTTCCAGAATTTCACGGACTTTCTTATTAGCAATTTCAATGCTGTCCCTTTTCTCAAAAGTAGTACTTCTCAGTTTGGAAGGAAACATCTTTGAATAGTACAACTCGTCAGGGTTTCTGAAATTCTTTACGGAAGATTTATGAGCAAGGAATGTGCCTCCCGGCCCCTCCGTCTTAATATCTTCAGTCAAATCCGTATCAGCACCGATTCTGATACCTTTTCCGATTCTCAGACAGCGCTTTGCAATTTCATCTTCCGTCAGAATCATTTCCAGACTGACCGCCATTCCGTTATCGGTAGTGCCTATCCCGTCAATCAGATCTGCCCTTCCCAGATAGGTCGGCATGGTCTCAAAACTGCCCCCACCGGTGACAGCACAAGGCAGTCCGTAAAATCGAGCCATCTCTGTGCCACCGAGACTGACCAGTGCCGCTTCTCCGCTCTTCACATACTCTCCTGTAATCGGATCAGCAACTCCTGATGCCACTCCGTAAATCATCGGCCAGCCGGGTCTCACAGTCTGAAACAGTACCAGTGCTGACAGCACCTCTGCATTGATCTGACAGATAGTAGAAAAGACAGATGCCGGAGAGGTAAGTCCGATCATCGGCATAGGGTAGATGTTAATTGGGATTTCGTATTCTGCCAGAGCCAGATAGGCTTCCAGCATGTTCTTATCCTGCGTCAAAGGTGAAACAGGACAATAAAGGACCGAAGCAATATTCCTTCTGCGTACCTCTTCAGGTCCGCCTCCGGTTACGGCTTCCAGAATTTCTGCCGCAAAAGATGACTCATAAGGACTTGAAAGTTCAACCTGCACATGTTTAGACGTGCCGGCAATAATGGCTGCCATCTCATGGAGACAATGGGTTTTCTCAGGCACATCTCCTGCACTGCACCCGGTCCAGCATGCAGCGCCTGTTTCTGCATGCTGAAATACCCGTCCCACGTTAAAAACATCCTCCTTGGTAGATTCTCTCCGTTCTCTGGTATAAGGATCATAAATATTGGTTGTGATGCCGCTCATCAGATGACGACTTTCTTTTGAAGGAAGAGCATAGTCATATACCGGATTCCTGCCCCCCAGAGTAAACCGCTTAGGTGCTGAAGCCAGAGCCTTTTTTACCATCTCTTCTGTAAAGTAGACAATACAGCGTTCATCATCCGTTTCTGCCCCTGCTTTTTTCAGTATATCAAAAGCAGCAGGACTTTTGATCCAGATTCCTGTTTCTGAGAGGATCTCCATGGTTTTTTCATGTACTTTTTTCTTTTCTTCTTCACTGAATACATTAATGTTTATTTCCATAATAAAACTCATCCTCTCTTCTGATAATCTCCGTAATCTTTCTCTGTGCCTCTTCTGTCAGTGGCGCAGCTTTATGCTCCGCAAAGATCTTTTTTGCCATTTCTCTGGCTGCCGACGGCATATCCCTGGCACCGTCCTTTTCCCAGCTTTCCCGCATACGTCTGTCAATGAGAGTTGTGGTAGAGATTTCATCACGCATATGTTTTAAGGTATGCTTCTGACTCAGGTAATTTCCTGCCGGCCCTACGGCTTTGATTACTTCCAGTGCCAGAGCATCCTCGTCTGTCATTACCGGTTTTTCAGTCCGCTTAAACATGCGGACAAATTCAGCGTCCATAAGGAACTGTTCATAACTGATAGCCATACCCATATCAATCATGCCAAGACCGTAAATCAGGTCTGTTCCTGCCAGAACAGGCATCAGGCCTGTCAGGGTCTTTTCATGTCCAATCTGCACGTCCATCACCTTACTGTCTGCCTAAGTGCCTCCCACCTTGGTCACTACATCATAATATTTTCCCATCTGTGCCACCATGGCGCCGAACATACCGTGCTCCGGTGCACCTACAGGAGAAGTAGCCCTTCTCATATCCATTACTGTTGTAGAACTTCCATAGATTACCGGATTGCCTTCATGTACCAGCTGTGCCAGCACAATCCCTGCCAGAATTTCCGCATTAGTCACCACAAAAGTGCCGGACAGGGTTGCAG
>CABSEO010000063.1 GCA_902476665.1 uncultured Emergencia sp. | reverse complement strand
CACAGGCGCCGAGACAGGATACAGTCTCTAAGGTAAAAAGCATGTCCTCTGTCGTATGTTTATCTTTAGAAAGCCCCAGCTCGCTATACAATGCTTCTAAAATCGGAATGGACTTTCGTACATGGCACGCCGTACCGTCACAAACTTTAATCAGGTACTTGCCCTTCGGTTCAAAAGAGAAGTTTTCATAAAAAGTCGCTACACTATAGGCCTGAGATTCCGGTATATTGAGATTCTCTGCAACATAGGTCAGAAGCTCCGGCGGAAGGTAGCGATATTCTTCCTGTATTTCCTGAATAATAGGAATCAGGTCTGCCTGGGTGCGTCCGTGGGCCGCGATAATTTCATCTGTTTTGTCGTAATATTCTTTTTCCAGCATATAACACCATGCATCAGTGCCCTCAGGGCATTTTGACGTCTATCCTTTCTAACTTTTTGTTATACTTTCATTCTATTAGTTTGAAAATCGATTGTCAATAACTAAATAACAAGCAAGGATGTATTTTTAATACATTAAAACCAAATACAAAAATAACCGAAATCAAAGTTACCTAAGATTTCGGTTTAATAAATACTATTGATGACAAATCCAAGACTTTGCAAAGTCTCACATTCTGTAGACAAAACAGCTTTTCCAGTCAGAAAATTATTTTGTTCCTTCTGCAAAAAAAGCGGAAATAACTGTTGCAATACGTTCCATTTCCTTTAAACAATATCTTTGGTCACACTGAAGCATGAGATTATGTTCAGAAAGGAACATCGCATCTTCACCCGGCTGATAGTATTTCACTGGCAGACTCCACTGAATTTCCGGAATAATTCCGTGGTCAACCAGATAACGATATAATCGATTTCTCTCCTTCACCAGTATCACAATACCGAAAGGAACAAACTCATTACCTCTGCCGATATCCTTACTGAGAATCTGCACCTCCTTTATCTGTGAAAGCCGTTCATACAGGTACCGAAAATTTTCAATCCTGCGCGTTATTAGCTGTTTCATGTCAGCATGTCTCAGAATCCAAGCGGAAGCCTCGGTCATTGCCCTGGGGGTCAGATCCTGATATCTGCCGGCGTTAGCTTTTTTCTCATACTCTAGATATGCTGATTTATCTCTGTCAGGCTGCAGTTCATACTGGATACGAAGGACAGAAATCAGAAGCTCTCGATAAACGCTTTCATCGTATGCACCAGCAAGAGGTGCAGCTTCTCCTGTTTGACCTTCCCTGACAGCAAGAAGACCGCCGTCAGTCATTGGCAGCCACTTTCTCAAGCTGGCCACTATGTAGTGTCCAAAGCCCATCCGCTCAGAATCCTTTGAAAAAAGAGCCTGCGTGATATCCTCCATCAACAGAATATCATTTTCTGCAGCAATTTTTTTAATTCTCCTTACAACAGACTCCGGCTGAGGAACGCTGAAATAGTGGATCACATAGATCATTCCCACATCTTTTGTAATCTTGCTCTCCAAATCGTCCAGATCAATTTCCAGATTTCTTTTTATCCTATAAAAAATGTATTCTGCCTCTGCAGCCTCCATGGCACTGATGACCGACAGGCAAAGATAATCAGGAAGAAGCACCTTTTTCCCTTTCATTCTTTTCCGGCAGGATTTCATAGCCTGTACTGATGCAGTTCTTCCATTATTTGTGTACACCTTATCCGGATAGACACCTTTTTGTTCCAGACGCAATTCAAACTCTTTTCCCGGATTCCTATCCAGAAGAAGGTTTCCATCTACACTGTAAAATCCTCCTATCAGCATAACTCAGTCTTCCTTAATTTCATACACAGGAATATCATCTCTTTTCAGAAAAGCTGTAAGACAGTGAACTGAGCCTCCACCCTTCTTTATTTCATTCAGATCCAGTTCAATGACCTCAATTCCTTTTCGATTCAACAGTTCCACCGTTTTGGGCGATCCTGCAGGCATGATGATTTTACCCGGCTCAATAGCCACAGAATTTGCCGCAAAGTTGATTTTTTCTTCAAAAGCAGGAATCTCCACAAATTCAAACCCTCTTTTTCCCAATTCCTCATAGATAATGTCCGGTGTAATATATGGATAAGTCACCGCCACATGAGTATCAACAATGGATAGAAAACCGTCAAGATGATTCTGATTTCTGGCAATACTCAGTGTGATAATGTTTTTCACACCCATATCACGAAAAGTGTCCGATACCTGTTTTAGTCCTTCCCGATTACATCTTGAGCCAGTTCCTACAATGACTGTTTCCCGATCTACCCATACCGCACAGGCTCCGTCAAAAACCCCGTTTCCGTGAACAGTTCTCACAATAGGGATTCCCAGTTCCGAAGCTTTTTGTGCTGCATATTTCACTTCCTTGTGTCTGATTTCTATACCCGGACGGGTAATCACCACTCCTTCCGGAGTGCCCAAAATTAAATCATGACAATACATAGCATTGGGACATCCCGGATCGGTTTCTTCCACATAATGAACAGCGACATCATGATCGCGATAAACCTGTGCCAGCTGATCATGCTCCCATCTTGCTTTATCCACATCGATAAAATCGCGAAAATAAATTTTCGAAGGGTCGGTAATATTTTCGATTTCCTTTCCCGGCCGATGCATCATAACGGCTCTTAATTTTCCTATTTCTGAAGTTACACTCCAGTTATCTCCCCATACCTTCTGCATGTCCTGACAGAAACTATTCATTTTTACCATAGCTTTCTTCCCTATCCTCTCTTCAGTGTAGCTGAGCAGCAGTGAACGGATCCCCAGCCCTTTAAAATTTCATCAAAATCCACGCTAATTACCTCCACACCACTTTTTTCCAGAGCATCTTTCGTCTTCGGATTTCCCTGAGCCTGTATTACTACCCCGGGACGAAGCGCCACAATGTTCAGTCCCAGCGAAAATCTGGCCTCGTCCTGATCCGGTGCATCAATAATCTGAAAACCTGCATTCATCAGATATTCCACCACGTCATACGGTACCTGTTTTGTATTGATAATAGCTTTATCCACATCAACGAAATTCATGATGCCATCCAGATGGGCATTGGTATAAGGAATCGGTACAGTCAATATCGTTTCCACACCCTGATCTCTAAGGACTGAAGCAACCTGCTGATATCCAGATTGATTAGTTCTAGAACTTCTCGCAAGAATCGCGGTCTTTCTATCAACCCATAGGCAGTCTGCTCCTTCAAAAGTTCCCGTACCTGTAATCGTTTTTACGATAGGAATATTAAGCTTTGCAAGTGTCTTCGCCATTGCAGCTTCCTCTCCCCGTCTCACAGGAAGTGCAGGTCTCGAAATAATTGCGCCTTCTGCTGTCATAAACATCAAATCCCTGCAATATACCGCATTAGGTCTATCCTCTCTCTGTTCCTCCAGAAAGTAAACCTTCACGCCGTTTGCCTCATATATATCTACCAGCCGCTGATGTGCCTCTCTGAATCTATCAGGATCGATCCCTTCCCGAAATCTTGCCTCTGCCCATTGAAAATCATCAATTTCCCTTCCGGGCTTTCTTAAAAGTACACTTTGAAGAGGCGCCACCTGAGAGGTGATCCCCCAGTCTCCCCAATAGGTCTTAAGCTGCTGCTCAAAAGGTGTCTCGTCCCGTCTCAGGTTTTTGTCCTTGTTCAATTCTAAAAAAGCCATAATATGCTCCTTTCTTTTCTATCTGAAAGTAAAAGCCTGTATTATACAGGCTTTACACAATGCCGATTTACTGTCTTGAAATAGTCTTTCCCTTATATTTTGAAAGCAGCAACACAGTAACAACCAGTAACGCAATGCCTGCAATAATCACTGCTGCATTTCCTCCCGTCAGTCCTGCAATCGCAAAAGTGACTATGGTTACGCCACCTACCATTAAAGCATACGGCAGTTGAGTTCTGACGTGGGACAAAAGATCGCAGCGAGCTCCATTAGCAGACAGGATCGTTGTATCGGAAATCGGTGAACAGTGATCGCCGAAAAGTCCACCAGACAGCACTGCTGCAATAGCAAGATGCATCGGCGCGTCAAGGGCAAATGCTGCCGGTACTGCAATGGTCATCATAATGGAAAAGGTTCCCCATGATGAGCCAGTTGAAAAAGAAATCACAGCACTTGCTATAAAGATAATCACAGGCAGCACCCAAGGCGGTACATTGTCCTGAAGCAGATTGACAACAAATTCAGGCCCTCCCATTGCCTTTGTAACACTGCTGAGTACCCATGCCAGAAGCAGAGTGATAAATACGCTCGCAATGCTTTCAAGGCCCGATACATAATCCATACAAATCTTCTTAAATGACTTAATCTTAAGGATTACAACCAAAACAATATTCACAATTGCACCAAAAACAAATCCCGTAATCAGTGCCCCTCTAAGAGCTACATCATCTACAGACTGAAACGGAAATCCCTGTGGGCAGAGCATCAGACATAATGTTCCAATCATCACCATAAGCGGCAGAATCATCACAATTGGACGACTGTTTTCCAGCTTGGCATCAGTATCGATGGATACCGCCTCGTCCAGTTTCATATCGGGAGGAGCAACTTGTCCGCCTAAAGCCCTCATCTCTGCATGATACATTGGACCAAATTCTTTTCTAGTAAACGCCACCAGCGGCACCATCAGCAGGGAAAGCAGTGCATAATACTGAAACGGCCACACTTTCAGAAGCATGTCCCATTCAGAAACATCATAACCTATTGCTTTGAATTCTGTTCCCATTAGCCCCATAATATATGCCCCCCAGCCCAGGAAAGGAACCAGAATTGACAGCGGAGATGCGGTTGTGTCTAGAATCCAGGCTAGCTTTTCTCTGGAGACTTTCATCTTGTCAGTCAGCGGCTGGACAATTGGACCTGCAATAATTGGACTTCCGATATCGGAAAAGAATACCATGATTCCTGCAACCCAACCTGCCATCTGTGCTTTAGCTCTGCTGTTTACAAATTTCGTTACAGAAGAAGCAAAGGCATGGGCTCCTCCTGAAACCTCCAGCAGTTTTACAAAACCACCGATAAAAATCAATAATACCAAAACTTCTGCACAATATTCATCTGTCATATTTGGTACAAGATGATCGATTACATAGGACATCATTGCATCAAAAGGATTTCCGCCACTCATAATCAAGAGCCCGGAAAAAGCGCCGATCAATAATGCAATCGATATGTTTTTAAGCCACATCGCAAGAACAATCGTCAGCGCGATGGGAAACAGAGATAAAATTCCATAATCCATTCGATTTCTCCTTTCTTCTTTGCCTCTGCTAAATTTGTGTCACAATAAACAGCAAAAAGTATGCCATTCCACATCTTGTGACAAAATTTCATCTTGCATGTAACAAATTCTCACTATGTATGAACTGTTCTTTATGCAGTGAGGCAATCGATTGTCATCGACCTCCTTTCTCTCATTTTGTTTGATTTCATTATCATAATTGATAAAAATTATCATCTGCGATAATAATTATCACAGATGATAACAAAAATTACTGTTGATGAGATTTCAATATCCTGTATAATGTGGCAATTCCGATTCCCAAACTCTGCGCGGCCGCTTTTTTCCCTTTTGTATCCCATCCGTGTTTATCCAGAGCTCTCAAAACCTCATCAATTTCAGCCTTTTTTCTGCGCTCCTTCAGACTTACGGAATCGGCTTCCCGCATTTTTTCAGCCTGTTCAAGTTCTATCTGAGCATTCACACCGTCTTCAACAATCTTTCGTGAACTGGCTCCAAGTTTCACTCTTTCAGGAATGCTGAAACTTGTCAGTATCTCCTGACTTTCCACATTCAATGCACATTCAATCGTATTCTCTAGTTCTCTGATATTTCCTGGCCAAGTATAGGCCTTTAAAATATTTGCCGCCTGAGGTGTCATATCTCTGACATTCTTGCGCAGCAGTTTTGAGTATTTCTCCATAAAATACTTTGAAATAATCAAAATGTCTTCGCTTCTTTCTCTCAGAGGAGGAATAAACAGAGGAATAACGTTAAGCCTGTAATACAGATCGCTTCGAAATTCATTATTTTCAATCATGGACTCCAGATTTCTATTGGTAGCAGCGATGACTCTGATATCAATAGAAATGGGCTTATTGCCTCCTACCCTCTCTATTTGTCTTTCCTGCAGCATGCGAAGAAATTTAACCTGCAGAAAAATAGGAATATCTCCCACCTCATCCAGAAAGAGCGTTCCTCCATTGGCAAGCTGGCATTTCCCGATTTTACCTCCCTTTTTCGCTCCGGTAAACGCTCCATCCTCATAGCCAAACAGTTCACTTTCCAGCAGACTTTCGGGAATGGCACCGCAATTGATGGCGACAAACGGTCCCTCACTTCTGCCGCTTTGGTTATGTATAGCTCTGGCAAACAATTCCTTTCCCGTTCCACTTTCACCTCTGATAAGTACCGTTGAATCACTGTCAGAAATCTTGTAGGAGAAAGAAATCACATCCTGTATACTCTTGGATTCTCCGATAATATGGCTGAAATCCACTTTACAGTCGGATTCATGCACGATTTTTGATGCGATATTTCCGGCTTCGGTGATGCTTTTCATAATCAATATCGTACCATAGTCAGATCCATTGTCCCAAATCTTCTTTGTAGTCAATAATACGTTGTTTTCTTCCTTTTCTGCCCCTCTGACGGTTACCTCGTAATCAAGATAGTCCTCTCCTCTGTGAATACGGCTGATGGCCTCTTCTGGGAGAATCTCCTCTATACTGTTTCCCAGAAGTCCGGCAGTCATACCGAATTTTCTAGCTGCAGACTGATTTATCTTATAGATAATGCCTGCATTATCTATGGCAATCACTCCGTCATGCACAGAGTTGAGGATCGCCAGAGTTTCATTAAGATTCACCCTCAATTGTGAAGCATATTCAGCGGCTTCAATTTTTCCGGAAATCAGTTCACAAAGCTTTTCCGTAAAGTGGACAAACACCTCGTTGTTAAAAAAACCGTTGTTCTTCTGTTCATCGGTAAAAGCGATAATTCCAATGGCTCCCCACATTTCTCCCCGTACATGAAGAGGTGCATAAACTGCCGCCTTTTCTCTGCAGTACTGGCGATGCTCACAGACTGCGCAGGCCGGATCTTCTCCCGGATTTCGGATAATCACTGTTTCATTCTTTTCAATAACCGATTTAAACACGTTAGGATTTACTACTTTTTTTCCGACTTCAGTATAGTACTCCCCAGTTCCTGATATCCTTAGAAACTCTGTATCAATGATAGTAATCACCACGTTGAACAGCTCTGAAATAATCTCACAAGTCTCCTGGAGAAAGTCTTCATTTTCGTACAACATCTCGTCACCTTACCTTTTCAAGATTACCGCTATCATACCATCGGTCCTTTTCCTTGTCAATTTTGTTGGCACAATACTTGCTTTACTTTGTGGCAAAACAATTATTGATTTAAGGAGGATTACTATGACAAATAAAATGAAACAGAGCATGAAAATGGATACAATCCCATTCTCCGGCATTAGAAAGGTATTTGAAGCTGCCGGCAGACTAGAAAAGGAAGGAAAAGAAATCATCAATCTTGGAATTGGCCGGCCGAATTTCGACACACCTGAGTTTATCAGAGATGCCGCTAAGAAAGCTCTGGATGACGGTTATACTTATTACACCTCCAACTATGGTACTGAAGGACTTCGACAAGCAGCAGCAGAGAAGTTCAACAGAGACAATGGTCTCGACATGAAAATGGAGGATATCATTGTTACAGTTGGTGCTAATCAAGCAGTGTCTATTGCCATGACAGCCCTGCTGGATCCAGGTGATGAAGTTCTGGTCCCAAATCCTTCATGGCTTCATTATTTTTATTGCGCCGATCTGGCTGGTGCAAAGACTGTTTCCTATCCGCTTCTGGAAGAAAATGATTTTAACGTGCAGATACAGGATATTGAAAATCTTGTTACTCCGAAAACAAAGATGATCATCGTCAATTCCCCCAATAACCCTACCGGCTCCGTTCTCAGCCGCGAAAGTCTGGAAAAAATTGCAAAAATTGCAAAAGACAACAACCTGATAGTGCTTTCTGATGAAATTTATGAAAAACTGTTATATGATAACAGTATCCATACAAGCATCGCTTCGCTTCCTGAAATGAGTGAAAGAACTATTATCATCAACGGTGTGTCTAAAGCCTATGCCATGACCGGCTGGCGAATCGGTTTTGCTGCATCCAAAAACCCTGAATTTATCAGTGCCATGATCAGAGTACTCCAATACACTGTCACCTGCGCCACATCTGTATCCCAATACGCTGCAGAAGCTGCACTGAAGGGCCCCCAGGAATGCATCGAGGAGATGCGAGTGCAGTTCGATCGCAGAAGAAAGCTGGTATACCAGTCTATCAACCAGATTGACGGTCTCAGCTGCATCTGTCCAAAAGGAGCCTTCTACTGCTTCGTCAATATTAAAAAACTGGGAA